>JANPHT010000253.1:0-7718 GCA_031424595.1 Planctomycetota bacterium | reverse complement strand
TCTTTGTCAACGGAGGCACGGGTGGGGTAGGCTCGGCTGTTGTCCAGCTTGCGAAAGGTGTCGGAGCAAAGGTCATCACCTCCGCAGGCTCCTCAGAGAAGGCCGCAGAGTGTCAGGCTCTCGGAGCGGACCACGTGATCGAGTACAAAACGCAGGATATCGACCAGAGATTTTCCGAAATCACCAAAGCCACAGGTCCCATTGACCTGTGGCTTGAGACTTTGCGAACTCCGGCATTGGATCGCTGTATCCCGCTGATGAAAATGCGTGGACGGCTCATTTTCATGGCTGGACGCGATGCGCGGCCCGTATTTCCGCTCGGGCCGTTCTACGTGAAGGATTTGCGAGCTCTCGGGTTTGCCATGTTCAACGCAACGCCGGACGAACAGCGTCAGGCTGCGATGGATTTGAATCGCCTGCTGGCAGAAGGGAAATGGAAACCAAAAATCGGGGCCAGATTCTTGCTTTCACAGGCAGCGGATGCCCATCGATTGCAGGAAGAAAATACACTGCATGCCGCGAACACACTCGCGGGGAAGATTGTTCTGACCCCTGACAATCTCTGACGCACTCACTATTTTTCTTCGGCTGGATTCTTAGTGGCCCAAAAAGCGGAAAACTGCTGATCGACGTTTCGCCAGCGGCAGAAGGAGCTGATTGCGGCGTCAATCCAGTCGACATCGGCTTCTGGTGAGTCACACTCGGGTACCTTGCCAACTCCTGGCATCGATTCGGCGAATCGCAGCCAGCGAGATGTCCAGTCGTCAGATTCGTCGGCCGTTCGGACTTTCTCCACGAGCAGGATTCGATTCAGAATACTGCGAAGTATCTCCGGTAGTGCCAGAGTCTGGAACTCCACGGATTCCACCAGGTGTTTTTTGGGAACCACTCTTGGATTCACCAGCAACAGTGGCTCATCGGAGAAATCAAGGCGCCAGACTTCTCGTCCCAGATCCTGCGAACGAACCGCCAGAAGCGGAACACGGGCCAGCGATTGCTGCTGTTGATTTCGAGGATTGATGCGATCTGCAACGGCGAGTAATCTTCCACGCGGCTCTCCGGCAGAAACGACTTTCACACGAAAGCGAAGTCCGTTCAAAGTCCCGAATTCAGACAGCCGACAGCTTGCCGGGGGATTCAGTTTTCCAACGGTTCCAAAATCGAACCGAAGTAGTTCGAGTTGGCGATATGCCTCCACAATGACGGCCGCTGTGGCAGGAAACCCATATCGATCCAACTGCAGTTCTGCCGTAAACGTCTCGATACCGCCAATCCCCGTGACAGCAATCGTCACATGACTTCGTGAAATCTTTCTGCGTCCGGTAAAGTTAAGACGAGGCATGGAAACAACTCAATTTAACACCAGGTATCGGTAATGCCTGTTACAGCCCAGGCATGGTATTTCGTGGATTATTTGGCGCAGCAAATAATGCGGTGTCGTCTAACGGGCGTTCTCCTTCGTCTTCTTTGATGTGACGAAAGTGTGAAGGCCTTCGCTAAGTTTGAAAGTACAGTTTGCTGGTGCCAATCAGGCAGCGCGTCGGGTCGTTCGTGCGGCTGGCTGGCGGTCAGTCTCCTGAATTAATTTCGCCTGAACGAAGAGATCCCGATTGAGATCAAAACCGGTGACGACAACATCGAAGTCTTCTTTTTGCGGATAAACGATCAAATGATTGGGCTCAATGACATGAACAGTGGCATTGTTGGCTCGGATCAGCACCGGGGCCTCTTCCAGCTGAAAGTCTGACGTGGTGTATTTGCGGAGTGGACTTCCGCCGCGTCGATCATACGCGACAGAAATATGTATCGGGGCACATACCGTTGTGTTTCGTGGTCGACTTCCGACACGAAATCCTCCTTTTCGGCTTGATAGTTGAAACGGCTTGCACTTCTTTTTTTGTCCGACCAGCGACTTCAATCGCAGAAGATTGTTTTCCACGGCCTTGCTGGACATGGCAGGGAAGCTGACCGGCATGCCGATCTGACCGCGCGTCGTTCCGAGGGAGAAGACATCCAACAGCAAAATCGGATCATCCTTTTCGGTCGTTTCACTCAGCCGCTGCGACAGTTCGACCACAGCGTTGCGAATGAATCGCAGCGTCGCAGAGCCGTTCAGGTATTTCCCCTTGAAGTGCGATGATTCTTCACTCCACTCTGTGTGGGCCGGGTTCTCCGCGTCGCCCAGAAACGCCGTCAGAGTAGCGTCACTTGCACAGACAATCGCGTTGACATCGCGAAGGATCCTTGTTTTGACATCCGAAATGACGATTCCATCACGAATGAACAACGGACGCTTCTGCGCGGACCCCTCAGCTCGCTCAATAAACGCATCAAAAAACGTCAATTGAGGAACTCCGGTCGTTCGGCGAATCGTTACCGGAATTCTCACTCCCACACGGCCAGCCTCCATGAAACAACGGCGGAGCTTGTCCATTTCAGCGGTATCGACTTCACGGCAGGAATCAACACTGCTTCCTGACGAAAACGTCGAGAGTGATTCCCCTGTCTGTTGCAGTGCCCAGACCGTCAGGTCCAGCACTGGGCGAAGCGCCTGCTGGACGCTGCCGCGGAGTTGACCGGCGATCAGAAGCAGCGATTGAGAATCGATGATTGTCTTTGAATCAGAATCCTCGACTGTGACCTGCAGATCATTTCGAAGGATCGGATAGAAGTAGTCGAGGATGACATTCTCAATAACCGCTGACATTGTCCATCGCTCATCGCAGTACGGTACAACAAGAGACAACCCCGGATCGTAGTCTCGCTTCAATCGAAAGTCAGACAGGAACTTCCTGATAAATCGTTGATCGGTTACCGGCAATGAGGCTTCATTTTTATCCGGCTTCTGGCCGAACCATCCATCTGGCGTATAGCTCTTTTTGTCCACACGATGAGATCTGAGAATCGACTGACCGACCAGCAAACGCTGCTTGTCGTCATGTCGCACCGTGACACCGAAAAAACTGCGAATCCGACTGCTCCGGGGGAATACGAATTTCCCCAGTCCCCAGCGACCACGTCCGCCATCTGTCTTGTTCGACTGGCCCTCTGCGCGGAAGAAATAATAGAACGGATTTCGCACACCGGAGATCTCGTGGTATTGATTAACGTCACCTGTCAATCCTGTCGTGCCACTGTCTTCGTAGGTGATGAATCGGCAGGGCTCGTCGCTGCGAGGAACGTCTCGAAGTCCACTTCCTTCTGACTGAAAGTGATTCCAGCCATCCTGAAAATACCGTTTGGATTTTTCAGCGGTGAGTGCCGCCTTTTCACCGGAAACAAAGATGCGGACGCGAACCGCCGACTTCACGCGGGCACGCTTTGCGTCCAGCGAATTCTGCACGGCTTCACGAATGAATCCACGCAACTCAGTATCGTTTGAAAAAAACTCGCCCTGAGTAGCTTCGCGGTTCTTGAAGCAAGGGTTAACTTTGTTGAAGTGCCAGGCGAGTTTCATGGTGACATCGAACGATGGCTGACGGAATCCGAAGTATTCAACGCCGCAACGGAGGAGTGCAATCTCGATGGCTTGCTGAATGGTTCTCGCAGCCCGGCCAATCTGACGCATCCTGGTGACGTCTCAGCATCATTCTTCGGGAATGTTGTAGCGTGTGAATAACAAGAACATGCGTCAGTTGAGTAATTTGGAAAGCTGAGGGCATGTTGAACTTTTTTGACGATTGAGTGGGCAGCCAGACGCACTTTCTGCCGGAACAAGGCCCACTTTATCCTCAAAAAACATGAGATTGCTCAAATCAATGGGCACCCCGGTCGTCGAGTGGACCGTGGTTTGGTTTGATAAAGTGTTTGCGGCGGATCAAATTCTCAACCTGATGGGCTGGACGTTTCAGATGTCGAGTCTAAAACGTCCACTGGATGAAACACGTACGTCGAGAAGACCACGTCCCCCACCCGTAGCATTTTTTCATTTCCGGAAGTTCCCCATGCGTTTTTGGCTTATCTTCGCCGCAGTCTTGATACTGGCTTCAACTCTTGCCAACGGTGCTGAGCGTTCGGAATGGATGCAATGGCGGGGCCCGGATAGAACCTGCACGATTCCTCAAACTGTCTGGCCGGAAAAGCTTGATGAGCAATCGCTTCTGGAGCAGTATCGTGTGGCCTTGCAGCCAAGCTATTCCGGTCCGATCGTTACGGCTGATAAAGTTTTTGTGACAGAAACTGTGAACAAGGAAAGGGAAGTGGTCAGGGCATTAGATCGGAACACAGGGAAAGAACTTTGGAACGTCGAGTGGCCCGGCGCGATGACTGTCCCGTTCTTTGCGGCATCCAATGGAAGTTGGATTCGTGCGACGCCGATTTTTGATGGGGAAAAACTGTATGTCGTCGGTATGAATGATGAACTCGTTGCCCTTGAAGGGGTTTCGGGCAAGGAGGCATGGCGAGTTGATTTCAAGAAGGAGTTCAACACGACTGGGCAGACGTTTGGCGCGGTCTGCTCTCCAATGATTGATGGCGGATTCTTGTTTGTTCAGTCATCAGGAGGGCTCGTAAAGATCGATTGTCAATCCGGAGCAATCATTTGGCGCAGCCTGAAAGAAGAAGGGGGCATGATGGGCGGCGCATTTTCGTCGCCAGTGCTTGCTTCAGTTGTTGGCACACGTCAGTTGATCGTGCAGACTCGGTCGAAGCTGTGCGGAGTTGACCCGGAAAGCGGAGCCGAACTCTGGACAGTGCAGATACCTTCTTTCAGAGATATGAACATTCTGACTCCGACCGTGATTGGCGATCGCGTCTTCACCAGCAGCTATGGAGGAGGAGCTTCGATGTATGAGATCGCAAAGTCTGAATCCGCCTTCGAGGCGAAGCAAATCTGGAAGAACACGACGGAAGCCTACATGTCTTCGCCAGTGGTTGTGGATGGTAAGATCTTCCTTCACCTCCGCAATAAGCGATTCAGTTGCCTCGACGCGCAGAGCGGTGAGTCGCTCTGGAGAACAACTCCCTTCGGTGATTACTGGAGCATCGTTGCCAACGGCTCAAAGCTGCTGGTTTTGGATTCCAGCGGAGATCTCATTTTGCTGAACGCAAATCCTGCAGAGTTTTCCAAGCTGGACACTCGCCACGTAAGCGACACGTCGACGTGGGCCCATCTGGCTGTTGCTGATGATCAGGTTTTTGTCAGAGCACTGGATGCGTTAATTGTTTACCGCTGGAAGTAGCAGCGATTGTCAGGAAGGAAACCAGTCGCTCGATGATCGCTGGATTAAAAAAGGCCATGAGCAGGTTGCCCTGTTCATGGCCATGAGAGTTTCAGAGGTGTCCAGAACTGCGAACGGTGGATGCGGTGCGAGACAGTCGAGGATCCAGTCACGTCAAGCGTGCACTGTTTTACGATCCCGGTCTACGCGGTTGGTTTGAGATCTCCGTCGGGGTTACAGAAGACAGGTCTGAAGTCACCCGGCTTCCTTTCGAAAACCACGTGACCCTCTGCAGTGTAATCGACCGATGGCATTCGTTCCTACAGGGAGTTTGCGTTGCTTGCTTTTATTCTGGAATGGCATGATCTTCGCTGGAGCTGAGCACGCTGATGATCTCTGCAAAAATGCCAATCAGAAGACTTCAGCTGGGCGAAGTACAGCAGGGCTGCTCTGCCCCGACGATTCTTCAACGACGTTTTACCCTGTTCCGATTGCTTCGCAACGCTACACTGCCAGTCAGCAACTCTCGTTTCAGTACCGGCCATTCTTAATGAATGCTTACGATGCCCTTTGTAGATCTTTCTGCAATCCCGGTCATAGAACCGGTTCCCGGATGTCGCATGAGAACTCCTCATGGACAGAACCTGATGCTGTCGTATCTGGAGATGGACGCGGGGGCAGAGGTTCCGTTGCACCATCATCCGCATGAGCAGGGAGGTATTCTGATTCGCGGACGTGTGCAGCTGACGATTGGCGAAGAGACTCGCATTTGTGAAGCAGGTTCGCTTTTCATCATTCCGCCGAATGTGCCGCATCGAGCAGTCGCTGTTGACGGACCGGCGACGGTACTGGATGTCTTCAGTCCTGTGCGAGAAGACTACGCGGTACTCGCCAATCGATACATTCCTTCCATCGGATGCAACGACTGACCCATTCAGTTCTCGGCTCCCCGTCGAAGACTGCCGTCCAGCTATCCCGCATTGTGCACAGGGTTTGATAAAACGGGACTGGCTCGTCGGGCAATCTGGCCCGTGAAACTAACGCTGTCGCAGATTCCGACGTGCCTGTCCTGCTTTATCAAGTGCGCACATCGCAAATGGGACAGGCACCGATCCCACCCGCTGTCAGTCTTTTTGAAGATTGGATTTTGATCGGAGCCAGTCCCATTTGCTCAAGTTGCCGTGCGCAATGCGGGCTAGAGCTCAAAGTACTCGGGGTTATCGGCATTTTTGATTGCGTCATCGGAATGTCCCTCCGGGACCATGCCCGATTCTCCTGCCTCGATCTGCGGTTGATTCTTCGACGGATCGAATGACTTCGAATTCGCCTGTGAGTGAGTCTCATGCGAGCCTTGAGCTGCAAGAACTGCAGCGGCCACACGATCTTTGGCATTTCCCAGCTCAGACACCGACTGACCTTCGGGTCTCAATGCGACCCGGCCTCGTGCTTTTACGCTGTACCATTTTCTGCCCAATTCCATCCCTGCACCGATCGAACCCATGAAAGCAACCCAGATCAGCGAAGGCTGAGTGATAATTCCCTTGGAATGGGCAAGGGCTAGAAAGGCAGTCATGACCACCATCACCAGCATCAACATGATGCGGCCGTTAATGCTGAGACGTTCCGTCCTGAGGGCATGGTCAACGAGAGCATTCTCCACCGATTGTGTGGATAGCGTGCGAAAGGAGTCCATGTTCTCACGAAGCTTCTGCAGATCAACCTTGGCTCGCGGAATAATGATTTCCGGTTGTTGCCGCTCCGAGCTCTGGTCGGACTCCTCCACTTCATCAAGGGGTGGCGGAGACGACATTGATCCGTCGCCGGTAAGGTCGCCAAAGCCACCTGCCATGTATTCATCAATAAATGACTTGACCTTGGGTGTTGATTTTCCATCGTTCTTCTTTGCAGACGCTGCGGCTGGTCCGGAGGATGCCGCTGGTCCCTTCCCCGTTTGATTCTTCAATTCACTTGGAAGTGAGTTTCCCGCAGCCTTGCGACTTCTGGCCAGCAATTGTTCCATGTACTCCTTTACGAAACTGTCCGAATTCTCTTCACGAGCGGGTTCTTCCGGAGCATCCCCATTGAATGCGGCATTTGGGCTTCTGACAATTTCTGAAGCGTCCTCCCCGAAGTGATAAGCAATCGCCTTCGAAGCACCTGTCGGTTCAGAAGTATCGGCAAATTCCGTTGCCGGTACGATCTCTGGTGATTGTTGTGCCGCGACGGGCTTCTTCAGTCCAAACAAATTGGCGAGTTCGGCCCGAAGGTCCTGAGAACTAACAGAAGCCTCGTCTTCGCACTGCTCTGTGGTCATCCGGTTCGACGCTTCCTCGGGGTCGTTCCCGAACAAAGCTGACCCTGCTCGCGTGCTGAGTGCGTGCGGCGTTGAGCCAACTGTGGAACGCAAAGTGGCGTCGATCTGGTTGGCAGCACCCGACACGGACGAATGTTGTTTCATTGCCACCTGAATCTCTGCGCGGGCGATCTCCAGTTGCTGCCGTGCATCAAGAAGTTGTCGACGTTGGCTCTCAACTTCCTCTTCCGACTGCGTGACCTTGC
>JANPHT010000252.1:0-1489 GCA_031424595.1 Planctomycetota bacterium | reverse complement strand
GTCCTGTCGATTGCCAAAACCCGCCAATGGCGGGTTTACACTGGTCTGTACAGTATCGTTCCCGTCAAAAACATTGGGGTTTTGCATCCTCGGTCGAGCTCGAAAACCTGAAATCGCTATCGTACCCCTCGCAGCTGGGATTAATTCGAGGGCATGAGGCCTTGGAGCAAGGCAGACTGGCCGCATCATGGCTCGATGGGGGCTTGAGGCAGTCAGCTTGCAGGATCTTTCATCAGTTTCAGACCGAGCACAGCACATACTTTTTCAAAGTTTTTGAGGCTGAAGCCCTGCCTTTCGCCACTCACAAATCTTGAGAGCACTGGTTGAGCAACGCCTGCTTCTTTGGCAATCGCCACGACGGGCTTTCCGCTTGCCTTAATCTCCTGTAAAACCATTTCCCGCATGGTCGGAGTGACCACGCGACTCTGTTTTGGAGCCGCATTGCTCTTCGTTGACGTTTTCTTTGCTGCCTTCTTCGCCATCGGTCAAACCCTTGAGATGTTCCTGAAAAACTCGCCTTCTATCCGGCGGGAGTATATCCAGAATCTCGCGAATCCGGTCGACGGCGGCTAACTGCTCATCGGTCAGTTCGAGGATTTCGCCAATAGGATGTTTCGGATTGTCGTTCCCTGCCAAGCTGCACCTTGTTTCTTCGTCGGAACTGACTTCCGATTGAGGATGCCAGCAATCTTTCCGTAACTGAGCCCTGAATCACGGAGCAATTCCAGCAGCTCAATGATGACCTGTTCTTTCTCGTCCTTCACCAGTGTTTTCGCATCATCCATGAGATGAAACCAAAAGGAACAGTTCCAACCCGCTCGCCTTTCGATTTCTTGTGAGCCATTGCCGATGATGTCCGTTCTGAAATCTGATCCCGCTCGAATTCAGCCAGAACAGCCATCATCCGAAACACCATCTTTCCGGCCGCGGAGGTTGTATCCAGCTTTTCGCTGAGAGAAACCAGATCGGCCCCGGCTCGATCCAGTCGCTCGCTGATTGCAATTGTATCTTTGGTCGATCGAGCTAAACGAGAAAGGCTGTAGACCATCAGAACACCCCGATTCTGGCAAACATCATCCAGGGCCAGTTGAAGTTGCGGCCTGTTGTCCGCTCGCTTCCCACTGATGCCCGCATCAATGAAGAGGTTCCCGAGTGTCACGTTTCAACACGCAAGAATCATTCTTTGTCATCGACTTTCATGTGCAACCGAACGGTCATACATGAAGCTGCACAAATAATACCAAATGGTATATTGACAGGCCCGGAGTTCCGATTAGTATACCATTCGGTATTCAACTCTGTCTGACTCAGGGACAACACAATGCAGACCGCAACAGCATACATCCGGGTTTCAACTGAAGGCCAGGCAACTGAGGGTGTAAGCCTCGAAGCACAACAAGCAAAGATTCAAGCATGGTGCCTTGCCAATGACGTGACACTCGGGAACCTCTTCATTGATGCGGGCATCAGTGGGAAGCGAGCGGACAAC
>JANPHT010000251.1:0-6273 GCA_031424595.1 Planctomycetota bacterium | reverse complement strand
CAGACTGAGCCCCTTCGATCAATAAAATTGATAACAGGATGCGTGAGCGAGTGATTTCAGGAATCCTCGCTGACGCTTCGTGTTTTATGTCCCCGGCAAAAACGTGGGCGGCAAAAATCGTTTCCGACAGAAACGAGGCACTTTTACAATCATCTGCGAGGCTGTCCCCGCCGACGAAACCTACTGGACTCTGAACGGCGATCCTGCCAACAACGACGACCGCAAGAAGTAAGTTTGCCGTCGTCACCGGAACCCTCGCCCAGTGCTTAACCTCGCGCGACGGGACATGACCTAGGGCCGAGGGACTAAACAGTTACTCTCCTTAAGTGAACCCCGAAGACCTGGCATCGACTTTGGTCGCCAACATCGCTTCCGGTTGGAGATCGGCATTGCTGCGGTTTCTCGATTTGCTGATTGGCAGATCCCTGGAGTCCAAGTCCGCTAAGATGCGAATACTTGGAACGTCGTCAAATCATCGAGCGTTGATAGGATCGACATCGATGGCGAACTCGACATCGTCGGGCAACGACAGGGATTTTTCGACGGACTGCCAAAGTTCCTTCACCAGTTCATGCGTCTTGCCTGTGATCTGGATGTGAAATCTCCACAGATTTCGCAAACGAGTGACGGGAGCCGGGGCGGCTCCTAAAACCCGTACAAGCTCCGTCGAACCCTTCCGCGCGTTGCGAAGGCGATCGGCAATGGCCTGAGCCGTTTGACGGGTTTTCGTTTCGTCAGGTCCTCGAAAGATCACTCGAGCAACGCTGGAAAATGGCGGTGCCTGCACGTCATAACGCTCGGCCAACTCATGCTGCGCAAAGCCGATGAAGTCATGCTTCGCAGCAAATTTTACGGCTGGATCGTTTGGGCTGGTCGTCTGAACCAGCACGCGTCCGCCGCGTTCGCCACGTCCGGTTCGACCAGCCACCTGCGCGATCAACTGAAACGTCCGTTCTGCCGCGCGCATGTCGGGCTGGCGAAGCATCGTGTCGGCGTCGATCACACCGACCAGCGTGACGTTGGGGAAATCCAGCCCCTTGGCAATCATCTGAGTGCCCAGCAGGATCTGAACTTCCCCGCTGCGAAATCGCTCCAGGGCTTCATCGTGACTGCCCGGCTTCTGCATAGAATCGCTGTCCATCCGAACGATGGTGGCCTTTGGAAACGTGTTATGAACTTCCTCATCCAGCTTCTGCGTCCCAGTTCCCAGAAAACGCACGGCGGGACTCTGACAAGTCGGGCACGTTTTCGGAGGAGCAATCTCATAGGCGCAGCTATGACACACGACCACCTGCCGATCTCGATGCCATGTCAGCGTGATGTCGCAGTTCGGGCATTTGATTCCCGCTCCGCAGCTTCGACACCAGACCGTCGGTGAATAACCTCGCAGGTTGAGAAAAAGAATCACTTGCCCGTTGTCCTTCAGCGCGCGATCGATCGCTCCGAACATCGCGCGACCGAGCGACGATCCTTTGGCAATTCGTGGATCACTGCGCGTATCGACAATCACAACGGGCGGCAGAGGCCTCTCGGCGACACGACTGGGCATCGACACCAGAGTGTCCAGCTTTCTGGTCGCGCGAATCCACGATTCCAGAGTGGGCGTCGCAGAACCCAGAATCAGCGGCACCTTTTCGTCCTGACAGCGTTTGCGAGCGACTTCCCGGGCATGATATCGCGGCGTGCTGTCCTGCTTAAAAGAGGGTTCGTGCTCTTCATCGATGACAATGAGACCCAGATTTGGCGTCGGTGCAAAGACCGCGCTGCGGGCTCCCACGATGACTTCAATGTCCCCACTGGCGATCTGTTGCCACTGCCAGTGTCGTTCGGCGTCGGTCATATGACTATGGAGGACGGCGACGGTGCGGAATCGGCTTCGAAATCGTCGGATCGTTTGCGGAGTCAGACTGATTTCAGGAACCAGAACAATCGCCTGGCGGCCATAGCTGACGACTTCGCGAATGGCTCGGATGTAGACTTCCGTCTTGCCACTTCCCGTCACACCATGAAGCAACAAAGTTTCGTGTCTGCTTGCCCGAAGCGGCCGCAGGATTTGGTCCAGAGCCTGTTGCTGTTGTTCGTTAAGAGCAAGATCGGCCTGCTGCACGGACGGCAGAAGTTCATCGCCTGAGATTTCAGAACGCATACGAATCGCAGTGATCAGGCCCCTCTTGCGCAGCGTCGTTAATGGCCCGGGCCCACATCCGGCTTGTTCACAAAGATCAGTGGCCGTCACAGGACCGTTCGATTTCTGCAGGATTTCGATCACCGTTTTTTGCTGACGACTGAGTCTTGCGTCCGATAGCTTTTCGTCGATGCCTGGCGTGATCACGATCGTCTGGACTTCCCGAGTCCCGCTCTTTTTTCGAACTCCGGCGGGAATCACACTATCGAGCACCTGTCCCCAGCCACAAAGGTATCGCTCTCCGATCCATCGTGTCAGTTCGAGCATTTGTGCGTTCAGCAACGGCTCGTTATCCAGCAACTCCACGATCGGCTTCAAAGCTCGCTGATTGGATTCTGCTGGCCGTACCGCAACGCAGTAGCCGATCACGACGCGATGGCCACGACCCAGTGGCACCCGAACTCGCTGGCCCGGCTGGATGCGATCCCGAAGCTGGTCGGGAATTGCATAGGTGTAGGGCCTCTCGAGTGGAAGGTTGAAGACAACCTCGGCGACCAGGATATCTTCCATCGCCGCCTCCTGCCACTCAGGCATCTCAGCGAAGCCAAATTGTCCCTGGGAACTCACCGCAAACGCTCATTCTGGCTAAATGTGTACCGACAAATGGACTGGCAGTATAACGCAGAAAGCTGGCTTCGCATCAGCGGCGGTTCTGATTCAGCGATTCAGTGCCCGAGTTCGTCAACAGCTTTCCTCAAGCGAGGATGTGACCAACGGCGAACTACTAACATTGATAACTGCTGTTGCCGCTGCCGCTTCTGTTCCTTTTTCATCGACATCAACGAACGCCCGCTTGTCATTGCACAGATCAATTCGACCTCGATTCATCAGAACAAAGTTTTGATTGGAGCAGCAATGGCAGTACCAGAATATCTTGATGGGCGTCCCACGAAACGACTGGTCAAGCTGGTCAGAAAGATCCTTCGTAATTACGGGATCAAGCCTCGTGACAGCAACGGCGTGGCACCCGCTTCGAAATTCTCAGAGTCCAGGAAAAAGGCCCGTTTCTCGCACGTAGACTTCTGCCCTCTTGACGTCGAACGGCATTGCTTGAATTGTTTGCTCAATCCATGCCAGTTGACGGAGCATTTTGGTGTAATCAGGGTAGGATTGCTGAAGGGGATTGTCGATTTCTTCAAACTCTGCCTGCTGACCATAACGTAGACGGCAAGTTGACTCGTGAACAAATGGAACGCTTTCGAGAAGCACAAGCTAAAGTGATGAAGGGAGATTCGTTTTGATGAACATGATGCACCAACCAACAATCAGACAGCCCGGCGAAGGCCGCACTATCGCTGTCGTCGGTGACGTGTACCGCTTCCTCGCGACTGGCGAAGACACCGATGGCAAATACGCCATGTGGGAGGCCATCGTTCCTCCTGGCGGCGGGCCTCCTCCGCACGTTCACAGTCGGGAGGAAGAAGCCTTCTACATTCTCGAAGGCGAGATCACGTTTCAGATCGGCGACCAGCGACTCGTGGCGACAGCGGGAATGTTCGCCAATATGCCGGTCGGGACGCCGCATTCTTTCAAGAACGAATCGGGGTGCCCTGCCAGGATGCTGATCTCGGTCGCACCGGCTGGTCTGGAGCAAATGTTCTTTGAGGTCGGCGTGTCGCTGGCTGAGGGTGCGACGACCGCTCGGCCGGCGATCAGGGAAGAGATCGAGAAGCTGCTGGCCGTTGCTCCGGGGTACGGCATCGAGATTAAGGTGCCGGGACATTGACTGGACGACAAGCGGAGAGTGACAACCGATGAGTGAAACGAACAGTACGGTCACGACCGAGGATTTCGAGAAGATCGACATTCGAGTGGGCCGGGTGATCGACGTGCAGCCTTTTCCCGCCGACGCAGATCGGCAAACACCATTCCGAGGTACTGAACCTTGGCGTACCGGACGACAACGGCAATGTCGTCATACTGCGTCCCGACTCGGATGTTCCCCTCGGCGGAAGGCTGTACTGATGCGATTCACCTTCCTGATTCTCCCTCTGCTTTCCTGTTGCCTATCTTGCTCGGCACAGGACACCCCCAAGCTCGACAAGGCCACGCAGCAGAAACTTCGGCAAGTCGCCGTGGACCTGTCCTCGGCACAAAACGCTGAGAACGAAGTTGAGGTCAAGCGTCTGGCAAAGAAAGCCATCGAGACACTTGGCGACCAAGCTGGAATACCAGAGATTGCCGACCAGTGTCGAGAAGTCCCGAAGAACGCCAAGCCGCTGACTCCGAAGGAACTTCCCACGGCCTTCGACCCATACATCGACTTTATCGAGAAGCAAAAGTGGTGGAACCTCGGCCTCGATCCGGCCAAGACGAATCACCTGCCACGAGAGTTGGCAACGATCATCGAAGGCTGCTTGGCGGCAAGGTCTGTGAATGAAGCCAACGCCGAGCGACTGCTCAAGATCGCAACGGAAGCGGGGGACTTTCTTGTTTGGTCACAGGACCAGGCCGGAACCGGCGTGATCCCGTTTCCTGCGGTGCGTAACGGCAAAGGTCGTCCCTTCGAGGTCGCTGAGCGATTCATGAGGCAGGCCGAGAAGGAAGGCAAACTCGATCAGGTCGTCAGGAATGGCTGGGCGGTCGAGGATTTCAACGACGGTGGGCTGCAATTCGACAACGGTTTGGGCGGTGCCGCTTTGGTCCAATTGTTCGAGGCGACCAAAGACGACAAATACAAGCAAGCGGCGATTCGGGCTGCTGATTGGGCGGCAAAACGTCCGGTCGTGACCAATTGGAATTACAACAGCTTCAGCGTGTTCCTGCTGGCTGAGATCTTTCGCATCACGGGCGACACGAAGTATCTCGAATCCGCCAGGAAGAAGACCCGCCTTGGCATTCTGCCGGGGCAACTCACCGAAGGACCACGCCAGGGTCGCTGGGCCGACGCCCACAATGCACGGCCACCGTACCACTACATCATGGTTCGAGGATTGGCGGCACTAGCGGCGGTCATGCCGAAAGATGACGCTGATCTACCCGCAGTCGTGGAATCGTTGCGGCTGGCACTCTCGGCTCGCAACCCGGACTTTGAGAAAGGCGTATTCAATGCGGATTCCTCCGTGGAAGCCCTGGTACGAGTCAAGAAGCTGCCGCCGCACGTTGCCGAAAAACTGGCCGACTGCAATACGAACGAGGCTTTGCAAACCCTCGAGCGCTATGCGGCGGAAGGATTCAGAGCGAGGAAGTCGCCACTCGGTCCCGGTGCCTGGGGACAATTGCTGGCTTACCGAAAGGGACATCAGGTCGATGAGTGACGATCAATCTCAAAAAATGCTCTTTGATACTTGACAAGAACAGACAGGTCTGTATACTTCAGGCATGGAACGAACCAAAGCCACATCCGAAGCTCGCCAGCGAATCCTCGAAACTGCCGACCGGCTGTTTTATCAGGACGGAATCCGGTCCGTGGGAATAGATCGGATCATCGCTGAGGCGGCAGTCGCCAAGATGAGCCTCTACAAGCACTTCGCCTCGAAGGACGAACTGATTCTGGCTACTTTGAAGTACCGGGAAGAGAAGGTACTGGCGTTCTTCGGATTGGCGATGGAGCGGCACGGCAAGCGAACCAAAACTAAACTGCGGGCGTTCTTCGCCGCCCTCAAGGACTGGTTTGAGAGTCCGGGGTTTCGGGGATGTGCATTCCAAAACGCTGCGGTGGAACTGGCCGACCCCCAGCATCCAGGGTCGGATTTCGTGAAGGGCCATAAGCGTCGGTTTCAAGAGTTTTTGTCTGGGCTGATTGAGGAATCACTTGGCAAAGGGGCGGCGAAAGTTGCTCCCGCTGTGGGATTGCTCGTGGAAGGGGCCATCGTGACAGCGGTAATTCAGGGTTCGCCTGACGCCGTGGACGTGGCCCGTGACGCTGCCTTAAAAATGGTAGCGGAAGCGAAGGGCGTGTAACCCTTCTCTTTTTTTGGCATCGAAAAATACAGACCTGTCTGTATTGTTCGTGAAAGTGTAAAGGCTGCGAACTGAAAGACGAGCTACTTCGGCACGTCGGTTCTCAGCCAGTTCTGGAAAATGAAGGAAAATGACCATGCAACGTATTCATTCCGTCGAACCGAAGACCGCTCAAGGCCGCACCA
>JANPHT010000250.1:0-5025 GCA_031424595.1 Planctomycetota bacterium | reverse complement strand
AGAGACATGCAGCCCCCAACGCCTGGCGGTACAGGAAATACTGGCATACGAATCAATGGGATCTTCGCCGTAGCTCCAATGCCGATAACGAGTGTTTCGTCCATCGGCGCACACTTGAATGCGGACTGGAGTCACGGTCTTGCGCAGAAGCCGATTGCTCAGTTCTCCGGCAACGGCTGCTTCCGGGACGCCTTTGCGAATATGTCCGGCAGTCACTTCCACGGCATGAACCAGCACTTTGCTCAGCTTCCGAATGCGATCGATCTCAAGCCCCGTCATTGGCAGGCGAAGCTGGCTCACTCGTTTACCGGTATCCTTTGTTCCTTCATAGCCGGAGTCGCTGATGACCTTGCGGCCACGACAAAGATCATCCACCAGATCACTGTGCGGTTGAAACCATTCCCGCTGTTTAAGCTGAAAGCCCAGACCGAACGCCTCTCGCTCGAACAGTTGCGCGGAATCAACAGCATTGGTGGCAAACAGCCGAGCATCTTCTGTGACGAACACACTGGTCTGACAACTCTCCGATGCCCAGCGTGTAAGATCTGCCCCGGCGGTGACCCAGGCGATGTTAGCCGGATCCTGAAGCAGAAGGGCGTCAGCACCGGTCGCCGCGAGCAGCGAACGAACTCGTTCCTGCTTTTCATCGACATCCTGCAAGCGTCGCTTGTCCTGAATCAGACAACGACGGGGCGATGCTTCATCCATGCTGCCAGCGTTCATTCCAAAACACTCCCGCGATGGCGTCGTTCTGATATCGCTTCTTCTGAGGAACTTTTTACGCATAAAGTCACCGCGGAACAATACCCGAAGTCCTTTCTGCGGCCAAAAAAACTATAACATTCAACCACCTGACGGAAGAATTCATATCTGACTTTTCCGTACAGATCCGATCTCTTGAAACGGTTCTGAGGATTATCTGTCTGCCTTCGGCAGCTTAAAGTCTTCACCGACTCGCTTACTGCATGCGGCTACCTCCACCTGCGTGGGGATACGATTTCTCTTGTTGTCTGGCATATCATCGAAAGTGTGGGTATGGTTTTGGCTGAATTGGCTAAACTGGCTGACATTCCCTGCCATTCGTCACACCGGGGAACGGCTGACCGGAGGTTTGTTGTGCATCGACGTACTCTACTGTCTGTGGTTTTCGGCCTTTTCTTAACTCTGACCGGCGAACTCATCGCGGACGATCTGCCTGCCGCGTCAACGCGAGCCATTGATTTTGTCACTGATATTCAGCCACTGCTGAAGCAGCACTGCTGGTCGTGTCACGGCATTGACAAGCAGGAATCCGGACTGCGGCTGGACAGCAGAGACCGGATGCTCCTTGGCGGTGATCTTGGAAAAGTTGTCGAACCTGGAAAAAGTGAATCAAGCCGTCTGGTGAAATTGGTGGCGTCAGCGAATGTCGAGCAGATGATGCCGCCGGAAGGCGATCGATTGTCGTTGGAACAGGTGGGAATCCTGCGAGCATGGATCGATCAAGGATGCCAATGGCCTGAATCTTCCGTCGATGATGCTTCAAAGAACAAACATTGGGCCTACCGTCCACTCAATGTCATCGATCCGCCAGCGGTCGAAAATGAGTCCTGGGTGAGGAACAGCATCGATCGTTTCGTCCTTGCGAAACTCGAACAACAGCAACTCTTGCCGTCGCCGGAAGTGAACCGTCACACTTTGATTCGACGGCTTTCGCTGGATCTCGTCGGGTTGCTGCCATCGGGCGCAGAAGTTGACTCATTTGTAAACGATGCCTCACCCAACGCCTGTGAAACGCTGGTTGACCGACTACTCGCTTCGCCTCATTTTGGAGAGCGCTGGGGAAGACATTGGCTGGATATGGCTCGTTATGCGGACTCGGATGGCTACGAAAAGGATAATCCCCGGCCAGACGCCTATCGTTGGCGGGACTGGGTCATTGATGCCATTAATGCGGATATGCCTTTTGATCAGTTTACGATTGAGCAACTGGCCGGCGATCTGCTTTCCGATGCCACGCCGATGCAACGGCTTGCCACGGCCTTTCATCGGCAGACTTTAACCAACACCGAGGGCGGTACCGATCAGGAACAGTTTCGCGTCGAGGCCTGCTTTGACCGTACGGAAACGACCGGCACAGTCTGGCTGGGACTCACCGTCGGCTGCGCTCGCTGCCACACGCACAAGTACGATGCGATTACTCAACGCGAGTACTATCAACTGTTTTCTGTCTTTAATAACGGAGACGAAGCAACAGTCACCGTTCAAAAATCAGAGGCTGAGGTTGCCGAATACAATGTGGCAAAATCAGTCTACGATGACAAACTGAAGGTGATAAACGACAAACTGAATGCAACACAGTCAGACAACACAGAGGCTTTTGAGAAATGGCAGAATGCCACGAAGATAAGTCTTGCGGAAGCGGCGTCAACCCCCGTGAAGTGGCACGCCCTCCAAGCGCCCAATTACAGCAGCGACTCCGGCATCCTGTTCGAATCACAAACTGGAGATGTTGTGCTTGTGTCCGGAGCGAATCCTGATCGAGCCATCTATTCTGTTGTGGGAGAGACTGCGGTCAGGGGCATTACCGGGCTCCGAATCGATGTTTTTCCGGACGACTCGCTGCCTTCAAAAGGACCGGGCCGTGTTGCTCATGGGAACTTCGTGCTCAGCGAAGTGACGCTGGAAGTGGCCACAAATCCCGAGTTCACAGACGCCCGGAAACTCGACTTCCTCAAAGCCAAAGCAGATTTTGAACAGGGCGACCGTCCGTGGCTGGCGACTAATACGATTGACGGAAACGACGAAACGGGATGGGCCATTGCCCCTCAGTTTGGAAAAAAACATTGGTTGATTCTCGGCCTGATAGAACCGTTCGATGCTCCAGCGAAGTGTTTCGTGCGAATTCGTATGAGCCATCAGTATGGTCAGCAGCATACGATCGGCCGCTTTAAGGTCTCTCTGCAGACCGGTACGGAGCCGGATGTGGTGATTCCGGAAAATCTTCTCGCGGCCTTAAACACGCCAACGAATGAACGCAGCGAAGAACAAAAAACTAAACTAGGGGATTTCTTCAGTCGTCAACATCCGGCGACGAGTGAGTTGTTATCGCAGTTGGACGTGTTGAAGAAGACCGAACCCGCAAAACCTGAGATCAATTCCAGAGTTGTTGTGCAGCGTGCCACGGATCCTCGAAAGACGTTCATTCTGAAACGCGGTGAGTTTTTGGCACCCGTGATGGATCAGGAAGTTCAGCCCGCTTCTTTTTCCACATTACCGCCTATGCCCGCGAGGCTTGAAGGCGTTTCGGCCGATCGTCTGGATCTTGCCAGATGGTTAGTTTCGGAGAAGAATCCATTGACTCCACGAGTCACCGCCAATCATGTCTGGCGATTGCTCTTCGGACATGGAATTGTCCGGACCTCCAATGACTTCGGCGTGCGGGGCGAAAGGCCGACTCATCCAGAGTTGCTGGATTGGCTGGCAGCAGACCTTCTGAAGGGCTCTGATTTCGGCAGACCATGGTCTCGCAAGGCGTTGATCAGAAGGATAGTCCTGTCAGCGACCTATCGACAGTCATCTCATTATCGCCACGAATTACGGGAAGTTGATCCGCAGAATCTTCTACTCGCCCGTCAGAATCGACTTAGAGTCGAAGGTGAGATCGTTCGCGATATCAGCCTGGATGCTTCGGGTCTTCTGTCTCCAAAAATCGGTGGCCCCAGCGTATTTCCACCACTGCCACCGGGAATCGCAGAACTCAGCTACGCAGGCAATTTCAACTGGACCGAATCAAAAGGCGACGATCGCTATCGACGGGGAATGTACACCTTCTTCAAACGCACGTCTCCGCACCCAAGCCTTATGACATTTGATTGTCCGGATGCCAACATTGCCTGCATCGAAAGGCAGACTTCGAACACGCCTTTGCAGGCGCTGACTTCGCTGAACAATGAAACGTTTGCCGAGACCTCTCGAGCTTTTGCCCGGCGACTTTTGCAGATATCGGCCATGGACGATGCTCAACGAATTGCCGAAGGCGTCAGGATTTGTCTTTCACGGCCGGCAAGCGATTCTGAGGTTCACGAACTCCTGAACTTACTGAACGACTCCCGCAACTGGTACCGCTCACGGCAGGACCTGGCTGCCCAGTTCAATGGCGGAAAGACGCCGACCGATGTGACGCCTGAGGAACAGGCAGCCTGGATTGCTGTGGGACGTGTGCTCCTGAATCTCGATGAGTTTATTACACGTGAGTAGTGAACGTTGCAAAACGGCTGTTCGCCAGGGAATTCGAGCCCTCACGCTTCTGATCCAACGGTCTGTGATCATCGCGCCATGTTGATAGCATTTCATAAACCCTACGGCGTTCTTTCTCAGTTCACGGCAGACGGATCACCGAATCGTCCTCTGTCGGAATTCGGGTTTCCAAAGAACATCTACCCGATTGGCCGTCTCGACGCGGACTCTGAAGGTCTGTTGCTGCTCAGTGATGAGCCTGAATGGAATTCGCAACTTTTGGAGCCTCGTCACGCCCATGAGCGAGAGTACTGGGTTCAGGTCGAACGCATACCGACTCCGGAAAAACTGCGACAGCTTGAATCGGGGCTCATGATTCAGGGACGGTTGACGTTACCCTGCTACGCAAAATTTCCCCAGCCTCAGCCAGGCGTACCGCCGCGCGACCCGCCGATTCGATTTCGGAAAAACGTTCCCGACTGTTGGATTTTTCTTCAACTGGTTGAGGGCAAGAACCGTCAGGTACGCCGCATGACTGCCGCCATAGGACACCCGACACTGCGACTTCTTCGCACGCGGATCGGACAGTTCACGCTATCCGATCTTCCCTCCGGGGAATGGAAAATCCTGACCGCACGAGAACGAAAAATGGTCGCTGGCGAAACTTCTTAGAACCCGTCCAAAAACTACTCCGTGTTTTCCGGGTGTGGCCGGATGGTGTAGTTCCATTGGGGACAGACGTCGTGTCGGGTGAGTTGGATGTTTTTGAATTCAGCTTTTGAGACTTTCAGCCCGGTCAGGTAGGTT
>JANPHT010000249.1:0-82615 GCA_031424595.1 Planctomycetota bacterium | reverse complement strand
TAAGTCGCCGACAAACAATTGCCGAATGACTTTCGAACTTTGCCTCGCTCAGGACCGCAATGGCATGCACTCACGCGGATCTGAGACAGATCCGGCTATCTACTTCGTGGGCGAATCGCCCTGCAGAATCCACTCTTCGTTGAAGGCCGCATGCTTCATCGTCTTGCCTTCGCTACAGAAGTAACTGTAAACAGAATGAATACTTCCGTCGACAGCCTGAATAACACAAGGATAGTGATACGATCCCTCGGGCTGATCTTCAAGATGCCGCGAAGCACTCCATGACTTACCCTCGTCCGTGGACAGACTCACGGCAAGCTTGTTTCGGCCGGTAGCGCTGTCGTTATGAATGAGGATCCAATGTCCATTCTGCAATCGAACGCCGTCGAGCCCTGAACCGGGGTTAATCAATTCTGAAACGCCGACAGGTCCCCAAGTCATGCCATCATCAGCCGATTCGCAAACTCGCACGTGACCAGTGAAGCCATTCTCTCGCATATAGGCGACAAGAGTTCCGTCGTTCCGCCGCAGCACGGCCGGCTGAATGGCACCAAAGCCGAGCAACGGCTTACTGGCGAACCACGATGTACCGCCGTCGTCACTTATGGCCATTATCGCTATGGAAAAAGTGTCCGTGTACAATGGCAAAAGAATTCGTCCGGATGGCAGTACGGTTGGCTTGCATCGAGGTTGCCAGCCCATTCGTTGATAGAGCTTGTTGCTCAGTCTCTTCTTCGCTTCATCAATTTCAGCCTGTTGTTTTGCGGGAAGTGGCACAGGCAAAGCAGCAAGCAACTGATCCAGAACCTTGACTGCTTCGCCGGAAAAGTCTTCAGGTTTCAGCAGAATGGTGTCATCGCGATTCCATTTCGGACAGCCATCGCCAACAGGGTTCTCGCTGACTTTCAGATGAGTCAAACAGGACTCCCAACTATTGGCAACGATAACTGGCCAGAACAGCATCAAATGACCTTCAGCATTGGTCATCATCGCCGTGTTGCAGTCAG
Source organism: Planctomycetota bacterium (assembly GCA_031424595.1). Lineage (GTDB taxonomy): Bacteria > Planctomycetota > Planctomycetia > Planctomycetales > Planctomycetaceae > SXXK01. Next base: position 81,608 of record JANPHT010000249.1, on the reverse strand, counting down.
GAAACCCCGGTGTATCAGTCATCAGGAAGGCGTTGCTCCACATCGACTGACCAACTTTACGGCGAGCCCCGAAAACCGCGACATCATCAGCTGTGCGTTCGCCGCTGCCTCGATACCAAGACACAATCAGTTCTCCACCAGGTAGTTCAGCAATCCCCGGCGCATGGTTGTGTTGCGGGTCAAACGGAAATACGTGCTCACTTGCAAAAAACTGAGCAACTCGACCCCCGGGCTCCTGGGCGGCGTTTTGAGCACTGCTGAAACAAAAGACAAACAAACACGCCAAAGGCCGAAGAGCAGTCATTCGTTGCACGGTTACTTCCTGACCAAAGAACTGATTCCATCAAGGACTTACGCGTTTTTTTTGGACGCCAAGGCATCGCAGAGCTATGGCGGTTTCATAGACAGCTTCCATAGTTCTCTGACCACCACGATGCTTCGGTGTTGTAGCAACGTTGTGCAGAACTTGCGACAAGACGCAACCACTGTGGTTTTGACGATTCCCGTTTTGACGGCCAACGGCTGACGTTTTTTCACTAAACCGACTTTCATTTCCTGCGGCTACTGTACAAAATCGTCGGTTCGTGAATGTTGTCATATGACCTTTCCGCTCTTTTGTCTTCGTTGAGGAGTGCATTTGATGAAGCCCATCCAAAAATCGGGTCGAGGGTTTACGCTGATTGAGCTGCTGGTTGTGATTGCGATCATCGCGATCCTGATCGCCTTGCTACTCCCGGCCGTTCAGCAAGCCCGAGAAGCCGCCCGCAGAACGCAGTGCAAGAACAACCTGAAACAACTGGCCTTGGCCACGCACAATTATCATGACACTTTCAATTCATTTCCGTTTGGGTACTACTTGGTACCCCCGTTCAAAAACTTCCGAAGCGCGTTTACGATGTTGCTTCCGTACATCGAACAAGGCACGATCTATAATCAGATCGACCATAACGTTCCCATGATGAATGGCCCAACTGGTTATAACGCTGCAGTACAGGCGACAAACGTTGCCATGGCCGCGACTGTCATCCCCGCGTTCTTGTGTCCCTCAAGCCCGGGGCCAACGACAGACGATTATCTATATCCAGCCAACGGCTTTGGCCCCACCGTCCCACCGGTCAACTGCACCTGGAAAGGTGGACGATCTGACTATGGTGGAGCAAGTGGCGTACGTGGGACGTTCGCCAACCTCGCCTACAACAATAATGCTGGTGGCGACCGTCACGGTGTTTTCCGAGCTGCCGGTGGTGGAGCACCGGGCCTCACAGGGTCCAGAACGAGTATGCGGGATATTACTGACGGGACATCAAATTCTCTGATGTTTGGTGAACGTACCGGCGGCGTGAAAATCTACTATAAGTCTCAACCAGCTCCAGGCTTGCCAGCCATCGTGGGACAAACGAATGGCGGCAGCTGGTCCGATTCGCTTCATTTTGAACACTGGCTGCAAGGCTCCCTGTACGATGGAACTGCCAACGGTGGTCCATGCGGAATGTGCACCAATTATCGCGGAAACGGATTCCATAGTTTCCACACGGGTGGATGCCAGTTCGCAATGTGTGATGGTGCCGTGAAATTCATCAGCGAGAATATTTCGCAGACCATTTTTGCTGGCGTGATTACAATTCAGAAGGGTGAAGTCCTCGGTGAATTCTAGAAGATCTGTTGTTTTGGACGCCCTCGCTGGCGGGCAATCCCAGCGAGGGCGTTTTTGTTCCCGTTTCTGCAGCCTGATTCCTCGGAGTAATCGATGATCTCTCGGCGTCTTGTTTTGGTCATGCTGTTTCTTGCGGTTTCTGGTTGTGGAAGCGAAGAGCCATTTCGCAAGGCGACCAGTCCGGTCAAGGGGAAAATCACGGTTGATGGCGCAGCCCCCGGCTCCGAGGTACAGATCGAATGTCATGCGGTATCCCAAATGGATCCCGCTCATCCGACCTTTTCACATACTGCCACAGACACAGAAGGCATGTTTTCAATATCCACGTATGCCGCAGGTGACGGGGTTCCTGCTGGGGATTATGTCCTGATCTTCTCATGGCAGGACTTCAACCTCATGACAAGAAGCTTTTCGGGGCCCGATAAACTTAAGGGCCGTTATAGCGACGTCGCGAAGTCGGAAATCAAGCTGACAGTGAAGGAGGGTGAGCCTCTCGATCTGGGTATCATTCCACTCACGACGAAGTAACTGCGTAACTCAATTGAGTTTCATGAATCTCTTAATCTGTCCTTGCTCAGTGATTCCTTTGCTCTTCTGTAACGGTGCTCAGACATGAGACTTTTCATCTGCGTCATGTTGACGTTTCTGTTTGTTTTCGCTCCTGGTTCCGCTGTGGGATCAGAAAAAGGTGCGGAGGTGAAGGTGGAATCGATTCCGCCCGAAATCTTCCAGTACATGGAACGTCAGGAACCTGACTTTGCATGGAAGAAAATCGAGTCCCTCACAGTCGGTGAAAACAAAGTACACCGCCTGGAACTTACGTCACAGAAATGGCAGGACATCGTCTGGAAACATGCTCTGATTGTTTATGAACCAACCACACTGACTCACAAAGATCATATGCTGCTGTTTGTCACCGGCGGAGGTATTGGCAGCAGCCCGAATCCCAAAGACATGGGGATGGGGGTCGCCCTCGCGAACTTTTCAGGGGCTCGGGTCGCAACCCTGCATCAGGTGCCCAATCAGCCATTGATGGGTAATCGTGTCGAAGACGATTTAATTACGGAGACCTGGCTGAAGTACCTCGCCACAGGCGATGCCACCTGGCCTCTTCTTTTTCCCATGGCCAAGAGTGCCGTGAAGGCAATGGATGCATTAGAACAGTTCTCAAATGAGCAGTTCAAGCAGCCGGTTAAGGGTTTCGTGATCACTGGCGCTTCAAAGCGAGGTTGGACCAGTTGGCTGACTCCTGTCGTCGATAAACGAATTATCGCAACGGCGCCGATTGTGATCGATACGCTGAACTTTCCCCTACAGATGACTCATCAGAAAAAGACATGGGGCTTTTATAGTGAACAGATCGAAGATTACACGAGCAAAGGGCTGGTCCGCGACGATGGCATCCCAAGAGATGGCCGGGAGGCCGAGCTCTGGAAAATGATGGACCCTTACACCTATCGAGCTCAACTGACTTTACCAAAGTTGTTGGTAGTGGGTGCTAATGATCCCTATTGGTCGGTCGATGCAATGAGTCTTTATTGGGATGACCTTGTCGGCATCAAACACATTCACCGAGCGCCAAATGCCGGGCACGGCCTGGATGACGGCAGAGAACATGCACTCCGCACGGTTGCCGTCTTCTTCAGGCATGCCGCTGCCGGCAAGACATTGCCGGAATTTGCCTGGGAGCCGAACGTGTCGGCTGAAAAGATTGGTGTTACGCTGAAGCCATCCGGGCAACCTCAGATCGTCCGTCTTTGGTCTGCTCGATCGACCACGAACGACTTCCGCAAGTCAAAATGGTCTTCGGAAGACCTGACGGCTGCTGATAATGCGTTTCACGGCGAAGCCCGAAAAACCGGCGATGAACGGGTCGCCGTCTTCGGCGAAGCTCAGTACGAATTCGAAGGCCTGAAGTACTCATTATCGACGCTGGTGTTTTGGAAGTAGGCTGTGGTGGACAGTCCGACCTGTTTCAGGTCGGATTCTCCGCAATCTGCTGAACCCAAATAGCTCTGAAGAATAATGCTGAAACTCGGTCCAGGTTGATGAGCCTTCGCAGTCGGCTTTGTCAGAGTCAATCGGCCACATGTCGATCTGACACAGATCGGACCGAGGAAATTCTCTCAGTGGAAAGATCGATTTCCCCAGTCGTTGCAGTTCGGAAGTGGGGTCCTATAATTCGTTGCGCTGGACGGATTTCGAGTGAACACTCTCGAAATCGACAGCTCCGCATGACGTAACTTCACATCTCACGTTTTTCACGGGGAGGAGCGTGACTCTTGAACGCTCTGCTTCGAATTCTGAGCCTGCCGGCTCAAACGCTTTCCAAAATACCCGGCTGCGGGTCCCTCGTGCGAGTAAGTTCAACCAGTGTTGGACAGAAGATCCTGATGGCAATCTCAGGACTCTCGCTATGTGGATTCCTTGTGGCTCATTTGGCCGGGAACCTGAAACTCTATGCGGGTGAACAGGCGTTTAACGATTACGCTCACGCGTTGCATAGCCTCGGCCCGCTTCTGGCCGCTGCGGAAGTCGGCTTGTTCGCCACTTTTGCACTCCATATTGGACTTGCCGTTTCGACGGCTGCCATGAGCAAAGCGGCTCGCAAGAACACCTACTTCATGAAAGAAACAAAGCAGGGTATTTCCATCCTGCCTCAGGGAGCTTCCAGCTGGATGATGGTGACAGGCCTGATCGTGCTGGGGTTTCTCGTCTGCCACATTATTGACATGAAGCTGAAAATGGGCGTTGGTGTGGATTACACGCCAGCACTCAACGCCGATAACGTCGCGGACAATGAGTTTCAGGCTGTGAAGGCTGTGCTTTCGACACCTTCAAGAGCGTTCCTCTATATCGTTGGTCTGGTCGCACTTGGAATTCACTTGTCACATGGGATTCGAAGCTCGCTTCAAACGCTGGGCGTGAATCACAAGCGATGGAATATCATCGTTCGCAGTCTTTGTACAATTGCTGCGTGGTCGCTTGCGGCTGGATTCATCAGCCTTGTGTTCTGGGCGATAGGCGGCAAAGGGTAGTTTTATTTTTGCTGCACTCGGCTAATCGGGTGCGGTGCATTAACTCCTCGTTCCTGTGGTGGCTGGCTTCAAACAGTCGGCTTTGTTCTCAAAGAAATTCTGAGGTCTTCCGATGGTTCGCGTGGCCAGTGACACACTGAACTCTCGAGTTCCCGACGGCCCGCTTCAGCAGAAGTGGGACAAGCATCGTTTCGATTTGAAGCTGGTCAATCCTGCTAACAAACGCAAGTTCAGCGTGATTGTGGTGGGAACTGGCCTTGCTGGTGGTTCAGCCGCCGCTTCCATGGCCGAGCTGGGCTATAACGTCAAAGCATTCTGCTTTCAGGACAGCCCACGTCGAGCCCACTCGATTGCCGCTCAAGGCGGGATCAACGCTGCAAAGAATTACCAAAACGACGGTGACAGCATCTGGCGTCTGTTCTATGACACGCTCAAAGGCGGCGACTATCGAGCCCGCGAGGCAAACGTTTACCGGCTTGCTCAAGTGTCGAACAACATTATCGACCAGTGCGTGGCACAAGGGGTCCCATTTGCTCGTGAGTATGGTGGAACGCTGGCCAATCGCTCCTTCGGCGGAGCTCAGGTTTCCCGAACGTTTTATTCACGTGGCCAAACCGGGCAGCAATTGTTGCTTGGCGCCTATCAGGCGATGATGCGTCAAGTTGGCACTGGAAAAGTTACGCTGTTCCCTCGTCGGGAGATGCTCGAGCTGGTTGTTGTTGACGGCCTCGCTCGCGGCATCGTGGTTCGAAATCTTGCGACCGGCCAACTGGAAACTCACACTGCCGATGCTGTGGTTCTCTGTACCGGCGGCTACGGAAATGTGTACTACCTGTCGACGATGGCCAAAGGCTGCAACGTCACTGCAGCGTGGCGTTGTCACCGTCGAGGAGCATTGTTCGCCAATCCGTGCTATACGCAGATTCACCCCACCTGTATTCCGGTGACCGGCGATTATCAGTCGAAGCTGACTCTCATGAGCGAAAGCCTTCGCAATGATGGTCGCGTCTGGGTGCCTCTGAAGAAGGGCGACAACCGCCCAGCCGATCAGATTCCCGATGAGGATCGTGACTACTATCTCGAGCGCCGTTATCCGTCATTTGGCAACTTGGCTCCTCGCGATATTTCTTCGCGAGCCGCTAAAGAACGCTGCGATGCGGGACATGGAATCGGCGAATCAGGTCTTGCCGTTTTTCTGGATTTCCGAGATGCGATTCGTCGCGACGGCGAAGAAGCGATTCGGAAGAAATACGGCAACCTCTTCCACATGTACAACAAGATCACGGCTGAAGACCCGTACAAACAGCCGATGCGGATCTTTCCGGCGGTTCATTACACGATGGGTGGCCTGTGGGTTGACTACAATCTGATGAGCAATATCCCGGGGCTCTATGTTCTGGGCGAAGCAAACTTCTCGGACCACGGGGCCAACCGGCTTGGGGCGAGTGCTCTGATGCAAGGGCTGTCCGACGGCTATTTTGTGATTCCCTACACGATCGGCAATCACCTCGCAACAACAAAGTTGCCGAAGATTTCCGACGACCATCCAGCCTGCGTTCAGGCTAAAAAAGACGCAGAGAATCGCATCAATAAACTGTTGGCGGTTCAGGGCAAACGGACTGTCGACTCATTCCATCGTGAACTTGGCCTGCTAATGTGGGACAAGTGCGGGATGGCTCGAAATAGGAGCGGACTCGAAGTCGCTGTTGGGAGAATAAGCTCCCTGCGAGAACAGTATTGGAAGGAAGTTCGTGTACCTGGATCCGGTGACACATTGAACTCAAGCCTCGAAAAGGCTGGTCGAGTCGCCGACTTTATGGAGTTCGCGGAATTGCTGGCGCGAGATGCGTTGCATCGAGAAGAATCCTGCGGTGGGCACTTCCGCGAAGAGTACCAGACAGAAGATGGCGAAGCAGCTCGCCAGGACGATAAGTTCAGTTACGTCGGAGCATGGGAATTCAACGGTGCGGGTGAAGAGCCGACCCTGCATAAAGAGCCGCTGGTCTTCGAGAACGTTAAGCCATCGACCAGGAGTTACAAATAACCATGAACAATCATCTTCTGAATTTGAACCTCCGAGTGTGGCGTCAAGCGGGTCCTGAAGACGCAGGTGCGTTCCGAACTTATCGTCTGAACGGCGTCAGTACGCACATGTCGTTTCTTGAAATGCTCGACGTGTTGAATGAGCAATTGATCACTCAGGGAGAACTGCCGGTCCAATTTGATCACGACTGTCGCGAAGGCATTTGCGGCATGTGCAGCCTGATGATCAATGGTCAGGCTCACGGCCCTGACAATGCCACAACGACTTGCCAGTTGCACATGCGACGATTTAACGACGGGGACACCATCACAATCGAGCCCTGGCGTGCTTCTGCGTTCCCCGTTGTTCGAGATCTTGTCGTCGATCGATCAGCCTTTGATCGGATTATTTCAGCGGGAGGTTTCGTTTCCGTAAATACGGGTAATGCTCCCGACGGCAATGCGATTCCTATTCCCGGCGTGAAACAGGAAATGGCGATGGACGGGGCCGCATGTATCGGGTGCGGAGCGTGCGTGGCTGCATGCAAGAACGCGTCCGCAATGCTGTTTGTGTCGGCCAAAGTCTCCCATTTGGCCGTGCTGCCCCAAGGTCATCCGGAACGCAACACGCGCGTCCTGAACATGGTGGCTCAGATGGACAAAGAAGGTTTTGGCTCCTGCACGAACACCAATGAGTGCGAAGCCGCCTGCCCGGCAGAAGTGTCGGTATCGCACATCGCCCGGCTCAACCGCGAGTACCTGCGAGCCTCGATCCTTGCGGAGGCGTAAACCATCAGGAATTCGTTCTCTGACATCAGCAAATCACCATCGCCCGTTGAATGTCTGCCTTAATTCGGCTGGATCATGACCGGCTTTTTCATCTTCGCTGCTTCTGAAGGCTATGCACTAAAGTTACGGTTGGCGTTGATAGCCATTCCCACCCAATTCTTCTCATAGCGTCGCTGGTCGTGTTTCAGTAATTGTCGATCTGAGACAGATCGACCGACTTGTAGCCAGATCGCTACTGAATCTGATATCCTCCTTCGATCTGTATTTGACGTTGAGGAACCAAGAAGAACGATTCATGCTCAAGACTCCGCTCAATCCGTGGCATCACTCCAATAACGGCCGCATGGTTGACTTCGCGGGCTGGGAAATGCCGGTCCAGTATTCGTCCATTGTCGATGAACACAACGCGGTGAGAAATGCCGTTGGCCTGTTTGATATCTCGCACATGGGCCGCCTGCAGTTCCGCAGCGACATGAGCGACGAATTCCTTAACGGCGTACTTACGAATGATACGTCAAAACTGAAGGTCGGCGACGTTCGATATTCGCTCATCTGTAACAATGACGGGGGCATTCTTGATGACGTCCTGGTCTATCGCCTTCCGGATCGCTGGGAGCTTGTTGTCAACGGAGCTAATCGAGAAAAGCTTGTGGATTGTTTAAAGCACTCTGCTGGTTTTGCAGCGGTCAAGTTTAAGGACTGCACTCTGTCGACGGGTATGATTGCCGTGCAGGGACCCAAAGCTCTCGAACTGCTGACGATGGTCACTCGGCTTGAACTCGCCAACATGAAATATTACTCAGTGAAGGACGCTAGTATCCTTGGCGCAGTCGGGGTCGTATCGCGGACTGGATACACCGGTGAAGTCGGATATGAATTGGTCGTCCCAGCGAGCGAGACGGAACGCATCTGGAAAACACTACTCGAGGCGGGTGCATCACATGGCATCATGGCATGCGGGCTGGGCTGTCGTGACACGCTTCGACTGGAAGCTGCGATGCCTTTGTACGGACATGAACTGAATGAGTCGACAGACCCGTTGATGGCCGGGCTGGAATTCGGTGTCAGGTTCAACAAGCCGGAATATACCGGCAAGGCTGCTCTGGAGCAGATCAAAGCAGCGGGACTGAAGATGTCTCGAGTCGGATTGGTCCTCGAAGGCCGACGAATCGCTCGCGAAGAATCACCGGTCCAATTACATGGAGAAGTCATTGGCAGAGTCACTTCCGGCACATTTTCTCCGACGTTGCAAAAGGTAATCGCAATGGCTTACGTGCCGATTGGATCGTCTGAGTTGGGCACAAAGCTCGACGTAAATCTTCGAGGTACACTGGTTGCAGCCGAAGTCATTGCATTGCCTTTTTATAAACGAAAATCTTGAAACTCGTCGAAAAAACCGAGGTTTCGACGCAGAGTCAGGCACGCTAAAATCCAGTTGCCTCATTTCACCTCAATCAATTTCTCAGGTTCCTGACGATGGCCGACCGCGACTTCAGCGCTTATCAACAGAAAGTCATCAAGCGATATTATGACAACAAAGATCAGATCGACGAGCAGCGTCTCAGCGAGCTTGTAACCAATCTCTACCTTGCTCCTCCGAAGAAGCAGGCGAAAATGTGGGAGTCGGCTGAAGAACTGATGACTCGCATGAAGATTCCAGCGGCTCGTATCACCCATGTAATGCAGGTGAAAGATGCTGCCGTTCTGGCAAAGGTCGTCGAAGAGCTCGAAAAAGGGATTCTCAAGCGAGGGTAAGCGAATGCCAGTCTCCAGGACTGCTCCTGCACTCTCACGTCGACTCACAGTCCTCCAGGTTCTGCCTGCGCTGGAGAGCGGCGGAACCGAACGCGGTGTCCTTGAGATTGCCCACGCACTTATCCCGGCTGGTCATCGATCAATGGTGATCTCCGCCGGCGGGCGGATGGTTGCGGAACTCATCAGTCACGGCAGTGAGCATTTTGAGAGAAGACTGGGCAGCAAATCCCCGTTTACGCTCCGGCACGTTTTATGGTTGCGTCGGCTGCTGATAGATCAAAGCGTCGATGTGATTGACGTGCATTCCAGAATGCCCGCGTGGGTAACTTTGGCCGCCTGGAAGAGTCTTCGTATGTCCAGTCGCCCAGTTCTTATTTCCACAGTTCATGGTCTGCATTCTGTGAACTATTACAGTAGCGCGACGTGCCGCGGCGAGTATGTGGTTGCAGTTTCAAACTCTGTACGAGACTATATTCGACAGAATTACCCATTCGTGCCAGATGATCGACTTCAGGTCATTCCTCGAGGCATTGAGGGCACCGAGTTCCCTCGCGGCTATCAGCCTGATGACTCATGGAAGGTCACGTTTTTTCAGACGTTTCCAAAAGCAGCGAACAAGAAACTGCTGACGCTTGTCGGACGAGTGACGCGACTGAAGGGCCACGAAGATTTTTTACGATTGCTGTCGAAGCTCAGGAAACTGGGTTTAGACGTGCACGGCTTGATGGTAGGCGAGGCTGAGCCAGGCAAGGCTGCATATCTGGATGAGATCAAGTCGTTGGCAGCATCCCTCAATTTGAATGAACACGTCACGTTTACCGGACATCGATCAGACGTTCGAGAAATCTATTCGATTTCGTCTGTTGTTTTATCGCTAAATTCAACACCAGAGTCTTTTGGACGAACCGTGGCAGAGGCCCTTGCGATTGGGACTCCTGTCGTTGGGTACAACCATGGAGGCGTTGCTGAAATCCTCGCTGCCGAATTCCCATCTGGAGCGGTGGAACCCGGAGACTCAGATTCTCTCACCCAGGCAGTCAAGAGAATTGTCTGTTCAATAACATCAGCGGTTCCGAAACCGAATCAGTATGAGCGAGCTGTAATGCTGCAGAAGACGATAGAGCTCTATGAAGCGGCTGTTAAGCAGAAGTCCAACTCGAATCTGGCGGGACAATAGCACTAGCGCGGCAATGACTGATTGCAGCATGATTGCCTTTTGCTGCGCGACAACGCAAACTGCGCGCGTTGCCAGATCATCCCAGGAGGTGCTTGTCATGTCGGTATCAAAATGGATTTCCTTGCTATTGAATTGTCTGATGCTCACCTGGGGCAGAGCGTTCGCCGATGAACCGCTCAAAGTCGGACTCGCCGAAACAGACATTACGCCACCGGTTGGCTTTCCGATGGCTGGATACTTTCACGAACGACTGGCCGAAGGACAGATGGATCCGCTGAAGGCAAAGTGCATCGTCTTTCGCACCGAGCAGCAGCAAGCAGCATTGGTTGTCTGTGATTTGATCGCAGCATCGGCTGATTTTGCGATCGAAGTGAAGCGACGGGCATCAGAGAAAACCGGAATTCCGGCGGCCAACATCATTGTTTCAGCGACGCATTCCCATACCGCGCCGGACTATACAAAGTCGATGTATACTTTCCTTAGAACTCCAGCGGGAGCGACCAACGTCAATGAAACGACAAAGCTGAGAAGTCACTACATCGCATCGCTTGTCGAAAACGCTGTCGTCACCATCGTAAGGGCTCACCACGAAGCAAAGCCAGCCCGGCTTGAATCCGGCTGGGTCGAGCAACAAACCCCCGTGGCCTTCAATCGTCGCTTTGTGCAGAAGGACGGCAGCGTCAAAACCTGGGTTGGCCTTGAGAATCCTGATTCCGTACGTTCTGCTGGCCCCGTTGATCCTGAGATTGGACTGCTCCTTGTGCGTGATGAAAGTGGACTACCAACGGGACTCGTAAGCAATTTTGCCCTTCACCTCGACACTGTCGGCGGTCAGAAATGGAGTGCCGATTATCCGTACTTCATGGAGCAATCCATTCGCAAGGCCTTGGGAGAACAGGTTATTTCAATATTCGGCACTGGCTGCTGCGGCGATATCAATCACGTCAATCCCCGAGGCAAAGATCGTAATAAAACTGACTTCATTGGCAACTCGCTGGGTGAAACGATAACTGGCGGGCTGAGACATCTGTCTCGCCTCGAAGACATGCATCTTGAGGTTCGAACAGGGATCGTGCAGTTGCCTCTGCAGGAATCAACAAAGGACGATGTTGAAAAAGCTGTGATCATCATGAAGGCTGCAAAGGCAGGAGAATCAGTGGAATTCCTGGATCATGTTACGGCTCACAAGCGACTACTGATTGATCAGATTCGCAACAAACCGCGATTTGCATCGACTGACGATGCAAGGCTGGCTTTACTCATGACCTCAAGCTGGGAAGGGATCGGAGCCACGTTGCCGGCCGAGGTAAACGTGATCACTCTTGGCAAAGATCTGGCAATCGTTGCACTGCCCGGTGAAGTGTTCGTGGAACTAGGCCTTGCCATTAAGCGAGGTTCGCCGTTTCGCACGACGCTTGTTGTCGAGCTTTCTAACGCCGTCGAAACTTGCTACGTCCCAACCCGCGCGGCTTTTGCAGGCGGCAGCTACGAAGTCACCAACTCCACGCTCCAGCCGGGTGCGGGAGAAATGCTGGTGGAGGAAGCTTTGAAACAACTGCGTTCCGCTGCCAGTCGAAACTAAGCCGCGAATGCTCTCATTCAAAGATCTCCAGTTGCCCGCTACTGGATGACACAAGTCCGATGGAGGTGGCAAGATTCGACAATTGATGCAGGGCACTCTTGCCGACAGTACCCAGATCCACTGACCAGTCGTTGACATACAGATCCACGTGTTGCATCAGCACCGAATCGTCGAACTCTTGTGCATACTTGCGCATTGTAGGCAACGCAAGATTGCGAGCTGACAAAGCGAATTGCAGTGAGTCATAGATCACTGCTTGCACAGTCGCGATTGTGCCGCGATCCAGGCTGCGACGGGCAACGATGCCACCGAGGGGCAGGGGAGAGGAAGTTTCTCTTTCCCAACGAGCGCCCAAGTCCTCCACAAGCTTCAGACCTTCATTTTCCCAGGTAAATCGTCCCTCGTGGATACAAACGCCGAAGTCAGCGCTGGCATTCTTCAGCGAAGGCATGATCTCTGAAAATACAACATGGCGAATCTGCGTTGTGTGCGCGTAGAACAACTTAAACAACAACGCCGCTGTTGTATGCTGGCCCGGACATAACGTGACCTGTTGAGGATTCTGTGGCAGCTCACCAGCCCGGGCCGAAAGCAGCAATGGGCCGACTCCAAATCCCAAAGCCGATCCGGATGGAAGTACGACTGTTGCATCGGCCAGCAACAGGGCCGCATGAAAGCTGGACTTGGCAACGTCAAAGTCGCCCTCGAAAAGGCGATCATTCAGTTGCTGAATATCGGTCAACTCGACATCAAACGTCAGACCACGCCAGTCAACACTGCGAGTCATTAAGCCGTGAAAGGTAAAAGTGTCATTGGGGCAGGTCGAAATCCCCAGATGAATGGTGGTCATAAAGAAAACCTCGACATAGCCAGTTCAGCAGCCGCTTTCAGTGCGTCAGAAACTTTCCAATTTGCCCTATTGCGATCGCCAGCAATGTTCGAAATCCCGCGAATCACAGTCAGTGGGATACTTGCTACCTGACATGCCATGGCCACGGAAAACGCTTCCATATCCTCGGCGACAGCGTCCGGATATCTTCGAAGCCGATCTTCGATATCGCCTGAGCCATCAGACGCAGAACAGCAAGTCAGCAGCATTCTGTCCGATTCGGCATCCAACGATTCACCAACTGGGTGAATCACGTCGCCAAAGGAATGGCCAGTTTGAGGATCAACCCATTGAGGCCATCCCAACTCGCCAGCCGACTGGAATCGAGAACCGCTGCCAGCACCGATTCCGTAACAGGCGATTCGCGAAAAACACGCCGCAGTAGCAACTGGTAAGCGATCCCGATAGGAGCCGGCGATTCCAACAAGCATGACTCTGTGCGGGTTATGACGTGCCAGCAACTGAGTAGTCCGGATTCCAGCCGTGATGGGTCCAAATCCGCAAGTCTCAACCACTCCATCGATCAACTGAAAGCGATTCCACAGGCTGTCGGGCATCAACTTTCGTTCCAAGTCAGTAGGTATCAGGAGAAGCAATCGAGACATACTCTTGTCTTGCAGACGGCGCGCATGTGCGGGGGTAGAAGCGATTTAGCGAAGTCGTACGTAAACACACACCGACTCGCCACAAGCGTAGCGTGAATGAGAAGCCTGCAAAAGTCGCAGGATTGCGATTTCTACGAATGATGCCGATGCACTTATTCGCTTCTTTCCGGGTGACCACGATTCAACGAATACTCACCACGATACGAACTTGTACACCTACGGCTTCTGATCTGAAACGACGCCGTCCATTCGTCATTCCGTTATGTGAACAACAGGTCCACCCATAATTCAATGAAACCAGTGGAATATCAACAGCCTGACGGAATCAGCCGAATGACCTCAGAATGCAACTGAGCTTTCTTCGAAACACCCACTGGTAGGGAATTAGTCATCTCCGGCCGAGTACTGGCAGGAATTTGTGGGCTCTCTTTCTCAATCAGCCGTGGCAGCGTAGACTTCGGAGTCACAACTCGGCTTCCGAGCGTCCTTTTTGCTCTGCATACACCGCACGTCCCTGTTTACGCTGCATTATGTCCGCACCTGCTCAACCGATAACACGCATCTCGCTTCCGTCGTCCATACAGACGCTGATTCGGAAAGTGCGATTTCGCTTGCGGCGTGACTCAACGATGACCGGCCTTCTGCTGTCGATCTGTTTCTCCGTCGCAGTCTTCTGGGCTACGACAACTCTCGACGTCGGGTGGTTCCAGCTTCAACGTCTTGAACTGCCTGTTGGGCTTCGCGCAATACTGCTTGCCGTAATCCTTCCGACAGCCCTTTGGATGTTTGGCAGTCGTATTGTTTTTCCGTTGGTGCGTAGAGTTAGAGACTCTGACATTGCTCTGTTGCTCGAGAAAAAGTTCCCGCAGTTTCAGGATCGACTCATTACTTCCGTAGAAACAGCGCGGGGCCTGTATAGTGAGGGCCCGCTCGCAAAATCGATGCTCGAACGATCAATCTTTGAAGCAGAGCAGTTGGCGGAAGTTGTGAAGGCGGACGATATCTTCGATCCTTCCGGAGTAAAGCGGCTGGGACTGTTCGCGGGAGGATCACTGCTGTCCATGGCAATGATCGGTCTGATTCAACCTCAATTACTGACTCGCTGGTGGAGTGCTTTTGTTCGATGCGAAGAAACGTATCATCAGCGAACGACCAAACTTGTTCTGGTGGCGATTTCGCAACCTGACGATCGGCGAGTGGAGTTTCAGCTTGTCAATGAACAGCTTACCTACAAACATCCTCGCGGTGCAGATCTTGAGCTGGAGATGACTGTGCCCACTGGCGGGCCAAACTTTGATCAGCCCTGGGTTGTTCCGGATCGTGTGCGAGTCGATGTGATTCGATCCGACGGCACTCGAAGCAGGACCTATGTCTCGGCTTCGGCAGCATCGGAACGCACCTTTCGATTCGTGGTCACTCGACTGCAGGAACCTGTGGAAATCGAATTGCTTGCCGGCGACTATCGGACTGCTGCTCCTTATCGAGTGGATGTTGTAAATCCGCCGGGTCTGGACGCCATTCGGCTCAAGTGTACCTATCCAGAATATACGGGCTGGAATCAGCTGCGGGAAACATCAATTGCCCTGACGGGAAGCGAAGTTCAGCTCCCGATCGGGACGACGTTTGAACTCACAGCGACAACGAGCAAGCCACTGCAAGCCGTCCGAATTGTCTCAGATCAGTTCGAGCTGTCTGGTGATCATCAGGCATCTCGATTGATGCTGCGAGACGGTCGCCCGATTGACTCGAATGGTCCGTCACTCATCTCAGCCGATGGAACGTCCCTGACGGCTCATTTTGAAATCGTCTATGCTCATTCTGCGGCTGGCAATACAGCGTCGGGCGAGGCTGAACTTAGCAGTGCCGAGCCCCCAATGGCTTCTCCTCAAAGACCGGGAGTTCAGCAGATTCCAGCAAGTACAAACCTCAGATTTTTTTTACGTGACAAAGATAACGTGAGGTCGGCGAGCCCGGAAACTCTGCGAGTGCAGGGCATCGCAGACAAGCCGCCCGTTGTTGTAGCCCAGATGACGGGTATCGATAACGCTGTGACTCGGCTGGCGAAAATCCCGATTGCCGGTCGAATTCGTGACGATTATGGTCTGAAGTCTGCTGGCTTTGAGTTCCTTGTGGATGACGAATCGACATGGCGACCACGACCCTTCCGCGCCACTGTGAGTTCGGGCAGCACAGAATACGAAATACGCCGCAGTGAATCAGAGTCCTTTGAAACGTTCGATGTGCAGGTGCTGGATTTGTCAGAAGGTCAGACGTTGACCCTTTCAATTCATGCCACGGACGCAAATATCTTTCCGGGGCCCGGGGTGACTCGTAGTGAACCGATGGTGTTTCGCGTCGTCAGCATCGAGGAACTGCTGTCGCTGCTTTATACGCGTGAAATCGCATTGCGAGGCCGATTCGAAGAAGTAATCAAGCAGCTGGAAGAACTGAACCGTGATCTCCAGTTTCATCAGGATGTCGCAAGACGGGTTGATGCCGCTGGAGCTGGTGCGGCTCAGGAAGATCGAGTCAGCCTGTCTACCAGCGCGACGCGAAGTGGGAACAATCTGCGCCGGCAGACCAATGAATTGAATGCAATTGTTGAAGGATTCGAAGAAGTGGTTCGGCAGCTGATCAATAATGCAGTGCCGCCCCAACAACTTGCTGAAAACATGCGATCGTCAATTGTCGATCCACTGAAGGCTGTTTCCAATGAAATGATGCCGTCGGCCGATCATGCTGTCGGAGCACTGAGAGTTGCCGCTCAGGCGAATCTGCCGGTCGAAGCGCTGGTCAATCAGTCACGAACCGAGGTGACTCAGGTAATCTCCTCGCTGAAACAGATTCTGGAAAATGTCCGCGACATGGCGGAATTTCATGAGGCTTTGCGCGACCTGAAAGCCATCCTTGATGAGCAGCAGAAAAATCTTGAGCAGACAAAGCGTCTCCAGAAAAATCAGCTGATTGATGACATTCTAAAGTAGGAAACCATCCATGAACGTTCGAAGCCTTATTCTGGTGCTGAGCTTCACCGGTTGTTTATGGATGTGGTACTCCGTTCTCGCTCAGGAAGCGACTCGCCTGCCCGTTGTTTCAGAAAAGCAGCCGGCCGCAAACGAGGCGACGCCGAAAGATCTGCGAGACGGAGAACTGGCGATCAGCGGTCGTTATTCGCGTTTCGAACGCATGCTTTCGCAGATGGCTGACATCCTGGGCCGCCAGGATCCGGAACGCGCGGATCTGTTGCGCCGGGCTATCGGTAAAGGCCGGGAGGACCAAGTCAAAGAAGACATCGAAAAGGTCGTTGAACTTCTGAACAAAGGCGAACTTGGGACGGCCACCGAGAAACAATCTGAAGTCGTGGCAAGCTTGCAAGTCCTCCTCAAACTTCTGCAAAGTGAAGATCGTCGCAGCAGTGTTGAGCGTGAGCGAGAACGACTGAATGAGTTGCTCAAAGATGTTCGCAATGTCCTGGCTGAGCAGAAGTCCGCCCGTGCAGCGACTCAGAATTCCGAAGCACCATCGAATGCGGCCCCGGGACAACAAAAAGCAATCAGCGAAACTAACAAGATGCTTGATGCCATGAAGGAGCATGATGACGAGCAGGCAAAGACTGATCAGAAGCAGGACGGCAAAGAAGACAGTGAGGACTCAAAAGGTGATAAAGAGTTGAACGATGGTGCCTCAAAGGAAGAGACGGACGGAGAAAAATCCAAAGGCAACTCCAAAGATCGCGAATCCAAAGAAGGAAAGTCTGCCGAAGGCCAGAAGGATTCACCAAACGACAAACAGAAGTCGACTGAATCGAACGATGGAGAGTCGAAAGACGGGAAATCGAAAAGCGGTAATCTAAAGGACGGAAAGAAGGGAAAGAAATCCGAAGGGCAGTCAAACTCGGGGCAAAAATCTTCTGGCCAGAAGAAATCCGGCCAGCAATCAGACAAGAAAGAATCAAAGCAGACCCCGGGGCGCGAGCAGCTTGAGAAAGCTCGCGAAGAGATGGAGCAGGCTCTTGAGGAACTGAAAGTACAGGAACGCGAGAGAGCTCTGCAGAATGAGGACCAGGCAATTGAAGAGCTTCATGAAGCTGCCGCGGAGCTTGAAGAAATGCTCAAGCAGTTGCGTGAGGAAGAAAAGGAAATGTTGCTAGCCTCCCTGGAAGCTCGATTCCAGCGAATGCTGATCGCTGAAACGCAGATTCATGAGGGCACGGTCAGTCTCGCTGCGACGCCTCAGAAAGACTGGCTGGACCAATATTACGGTCGCTGTCGCGAGCTGGCTCAGCAGCAATCAGAACTCACAACCGAATGTGCTCAGACGGTGAACCTGCTCCGCGAGGACGGCACCTCGGTTTCGATTCTGTTGGCCGTGGAGGACATTGAGGCTGATATGAGTTCGGTTTCGAGCTGGCTTCAGGAATCGAAAGTGAGCGAGCTGACTCAATCCGTTCAGACCGACATTATTGAATCGCTCAAACAGTTGATTGAGACGACTCAAAAAGAAATGCAGGAAATGAAGGAACAGCAACAACATCAGGAACAGCAGCAGAACTCCGAGCAGAAGCCCGGGCTTGTGGAGCTCATGGCCGAAATCCGAATGCTGCGTAACCTGCAGCTTCAAGTCAACCGCCGTACAAAGCAGGTTGATGCCCTGCTGCAGTCAGCGCCAACAGACGACCTGCCCGCGCTTAAGAAACAGGTCCACGATCTCTCCATCCGCCAGAGACGCTTGATAGAGGCCGCCAAAGAACTAGCCACGCAGAAGCAGTGATGGTTTCGAAGCGGATGCCGCCACAACAGGAGCGCTTCACATTGCGGCTTACAAGTGACCTGCAAACAAATCTCGAAACTTTGCCCTGCAATCGAAATAGAAACTCCAGAAGATTGGACGGCCCTGGACTCCGATCCGTACGGCATCAGGGGTGAAATGCCGGGCCGGATTACCACGGCCACCACCCGTACCATCCCTACGACGCCGATGCCGTCCTGGGCAACGACGACTCCAACAACAACGCGGCCTGAATCTGCGAAAACTGGCGGCGACGGGCGTTATTGGTGGCTGAGCAAAACAGCTGAACCGTGAAACAGTGCAAATGCTCTATAATGCAGGGAAAGAAAGGGCGAATTCGATAGTCAGACAGTAATTTTCTTCACCAATTCGGGTTTCGTCCAAGCGAATGAAATCCGCAGAAACTTAAGAATTGAACGGCGTCAGAAAAAATTGACTCTCTCGGCAAGGCATCATTCCTGAATCTTCCAAATCTTCACAACCTGAGAGTTGCGAGTCACGCATTCGCTAGCTGGCACAGGACCGGAACATGTGACCAGTCTTTCGGGACAGTCTCAATCCCAAGGATTGCAATCGCTCTGCTGGACGTGCCCAGAACAGAAGTGAACTGCCCGCGATCAGCAACTCGTGTGTTCGGCTGGCGATACCACTAACCCAGAACCGTATTTTTTGAACTTCGCAAGCAACAATTTGTAAATTGGGGTGGTCTGGAAGATAAGTGAGAGAGACTAAACCTCAGGGTCCAGCATTGCCTGGGCAATGATTTGGTGGATCGCTGGAATCGCATTTGGGGATTGTGAATTTTTGTTGACATTCGGCACCATGGATTCAAAAATCCGGAACCGAAAGGATTCGGGTGATTGGCAGTGAAGGATGGTTTATGCCCCCTCGTACTTTTGTCCAAAGGTCAATTGCCAGGACAAGTCGATGTGAGTGGCGACCTTCTTCAACAATTGGCTCCAGGGACGGAGGTGAAGGATCGATGACACAATTTTTGCAACCGGTTTGCACCCCACTGGAGTCTTTAAATGTCTTTTACTTATTCAGAAGCCGATGCTGGACTCGAATCCCTGTCCGAAATTGAAGGCTATGAGTTCCTGAGTGACCTTGATGCCGGATTTGAAGAAGAACTACGATCTTTGGGTGTTGATCCTGCTTCCCCAACGGCCGCTAAACCAGGTTCTGAAGAAAAAGTGATGATGCTGGCTGCCCGTTATGCGGCTGGGCTTCCATTGTGGCATTCTGACGATTGCTACGATCATGGACCAGGGAGCGTTGGCAACCTGATTGTTGATGACGAAATCAGCGACGAAACCTCCGAAACTTTCGATGTCGCTTAGTTGCGTAAAGCTTTCCCAGGAAAAATGAAGCGCCATAGGTGACTGTGGCGTGTTTTGTTGCGAGAGGGTCTGGATGACAGAATCCTCGCCAAATCCGCTCAAATGACGTCCTCAGCGTCGATTGCACTTCCCGGATCAGAGAGAGCAAAAGTAAAACCCGAGACGTCTACACAGCAGATTCGCCATGTCGACATCTCGGGTTTTCGATTTCTGTAGCAGAACAGAAATGCAGTCGCAGGGCAGGGCGATCAGAACCCCTTATCTTCCTCTTCCAATTGAGCCTGCAACTGGTCGCGTTCTCGGCGTGTCGTTTCAAGGTCAAACATCAGGTATTTGACATCCAGACGCAATTGGGAAAGTGCTTCCTGAACCAGATTCAGGATCCTTCTGCGTCGATGAATGGAATCGGAAACTCGGTTGTAGGCCAGCACGATATTGTCTCGGTCGGGGCCTTTCATGGCATCAATCAGCCTGCCTAACTCCAGCATTTCGACCGGTAAGCTCTCGGTTTCTGTTTCGTTGAATCGCTTTGGAGAGGACATAGCAGAAATCCTGGCAAGGGGACGAACAGGCGCAGTCTCACAACGCCCATATGTTCCTTGATTCTGGTCGTGCCGAGACATCACCACAAGCAAATAGAACGCGCCGCATGAGTTTTTTTTGAACGCACGTTGGAGAATCTCACCATTCCCTCCGAAATGCCTGAATTTCCGGTTTTAGACCAAAGTGGCCCCGGAAATTCCTTGCTTCGGAGATTGTGCCAACCAATTCTGGCCTCGGCAAATCCCGTGAAATCCTGATAGAATCCTCCTTGCCTTACTGAGAATCCTGCCCTCGTCGGCATTTCGAAATAACAAAACGAACATGGATGTTCGATGAGGTTTTTGCAACCAAACCACCAATTATGCTTCGGCTTGCTCAAATGCATCACCGATTGCGGTTTTCTGCTCACACTTAAGATCTGCAGAACGACAATCAACACTGCACCTGTCGCACACCTCGCTGTGTTCCTTGGAATAATGCTGAGTTGCCTTTACCAACTCCCGGCCGATGAACACCCACCAAATGGCTCAAGCCTTAGATGGGCGCCAGCGAGTTCAATTACGCGAACGAAGGTCAGCAGTCTGTCGGCCACGAACGACAAGATTCCTGTGGAGCGGTTTCGAGTCATTAATCGTGAATCGCCGGAAGAAATCCGGGTCGTAGCATCGATCCCCGCCTCGATGCTGCACAATGACTTCGAAGCCTCATTGAGAATTCACTCAACCGTAACAGGCATGCGATTTGGACTACTGGTTCTGTTACCGTATCAGCCCGACCCTAGAACAGGAATGCCACTCGAAACAATTCTTCCTGGGGAAGTTCTGCAGGAAGCCGATCAATGGCAAACACTTGAAGTCAAAGCCACTCAGAAGAATGTTGAAGCGCAGTTGCGGCGAATTCGTGCGGATTTGAATCGTCCAGATATACGCATGCAGCAGGCTATGATCATTGGTCTGGTCCTGGTGCTGGAGGCATCACCCGGAGAGACTTTTTTTGACATCGGATCCGCAGACTTCGGACGAATAATTACGCCATCGAAGGATCTTTTGAAACTTGTTTCAGCTCAAACTGTCGATCAGACAGAGTCTGTGAAAGAGCGAAACTTTATTCCGATTGATATTGAGCTTGGTGGTTTGATGCTGGACCAGCGACCGGTTGTACTTCGGTTTGCACCGGATCACGCTGAGCATATTGAAACGCTCAAACAACTGGGTCTGAATGCTGTTTGGGTCCCGGATTATCGATCGACGGATCGCGCGAAGGAACTCTACGACGCCCAATTTGGCGTACTGGCAACACCTCCACATCCGGAATTTGAGCCAGGAGACTACTCTCGACTGCTCCAATCCCTCCCGCCTCTTGACCAGCAGTGTCCCAATGTTTCGGCCTGGATTCAGGGAACGCGAGTGACTCCTGAGGAACAGGTGCACTTGATGGCCTGGTCTCGCGAAGTTCGCAGCGCGGATCGCGTTTTTCAGCGATTGCAGATGGCTGACGTCACCGGTTCGGAAGGCGCTGTTGCAAGAGAGATTGATCTCGTCGGCATCGGCAGACACGTCGTTGGCCGAGACATTACGTTTGGATCGCTTCGAAATCTTCTGATCCGTCGCCAGCAGAATGCCGGACAACTCACGTTTCCATGGACTTGGATTCAGACAGAACCATCATCGACTCAGCAGGCATGGCGAGAAAGTCAGAGACTGCGTCCTCCGTTTTTGGAGCCTGAGCAAATTCAGCAGGGCGTCTACACCGCACTATCAGCGGGTTACAAAGGAGTTGGTTTCTGGAAGACTCATGCGCTGCAGATCGACAATCCTCGGGATCGCGAAACGGCGATCGCAATTGAACTGGCCTGCATGGAAATCGAATTGCTTGAGCCATTTCTGGCGCGAGGTCGTATGGAAGGCTATCTGGGTCTGCAGAGAGGCGATAACAGGAACTCCAATGCAACGAAGGATGTTCGCTCCCGACTGAATTCTGCATTGGGAGGCAGGAGCGTGGGAGCAACCGTCGCTGACCATGAGGGCCCCGGCGGGCATGATGCAGCGGTAATCACCAACGGTGGCAATACGCTAATCCTTGCAACGGCCTGGGATGGTGTATCCCAGTTTGTACCCGGCCCGATGTTTGAACAAGAAATCAGCATGGTTGTTGCTGCCTCCGAAACAGCGTCCGCATGGCAGATTTCCACAACAGGAATCAATGGCTTACCACGGGAAGTCACTGCCGGCGGATTGTCTCTGAAAATCAGAAATTTCGATCAGAGCGCCGCGTTGATTGTGTCCTCCAATCCGGCAACATTGATCCCGGAACTTGAGCAAAAGATTCATGCAATGGCCCCGCGTGCGGCCGCCCGCATGACGGAACTGGCATCTTTAAAGTACGTGCGAGTCCTTGAAACGATTGAGCAACTTCGCGAAGAGCACACGGTTCCGCCCGGCGTTGACGCTTTCATGTCGCAGGCCAAACAGATGCTGGATCGATCAGAGTTTGAACTGAATAATAAAGACTATCACGAATCAGCAATTCGGGCTCGCGATGCCATGCTGTTCGCCCGGCAGGCACAACAGGCATGCTGGAAGGATGCCATCAGCAATCTCACTTCCCCCACTGCCTCACCACACACAATTTCCTTTGCCACGCTTCCCGATCACTGGAGGCTCATACATTACCTGGACCAACAAAATGATCGGCTTAGTGAAAACCAATTGCTGTCCGGAGACTTTGAAAACCTGAAGTCGGCAGCGCAGGACGGCTGGAGCCTGAATAGTCCGCCGAAGTCTCAATATTCGTCAACAGCCGACATACTCCAGGATCCACGGTCCGGTAAAATACTGCGGCTGATTGCCTGGCAGTCGGACGTCGTGGACGGGCGAGCAACTCGTGACGACACAATGCCGCTGATAGTAACAACGCCAGCGATTCCCGTTTCATCGGGAGACGTGATGGTTGTCAGTGGGCGAATGCGGAAGGGTCGTTCAACATCGGCGGATTCGAAGCGGCCGCTTGTGATCTTTGACTCCGAAATGGGTACAGAGAACAGTATTCGCACCGAACTCGATTCTGAGTGGGAGAGTTTTGAATTGATTCGGCCGATTGCGACGTCAACCTCGTTTTCAGTTTCACTGGGTTTAATTGGTGAGGGCGATGTCGAAGAAGTTCACATCGACGATCTGAGTATTCAAAAACTGCCTGCGATGACTTCGTCCGCTGCGATCAGATTCACGGGGCGTAAAATCGATGCAGGCGAAGACATTGATGAGGTCGAGGTTCCAGACACTCGCTAGAATGCCCGAGGATAAAGGCACCTCGACAAAACGTCGCTGGTCCAGGACCCTTTTGCTGGAAATGTAATGTCCTGGGTAACACTGAGTCTTTGTTCTGCGATCTTTCTTGGTTTTTATGAAATCGCAAAAAAGTCGGCAGTTCGCGGCAATGCGGTGCCGCCAGTACTCTTCTTCAACGTACTGACCTCGGCCGTGATCTGGTCTTCGCTGATGTTAATGGCCCGCATAAATCCACAATGGATAATGGCCGATTGGCTGGTCGTGGAATCACTCTCCTGGAAGAACCATGCGTTGCTCTTTGCGAAGTCGCTGATCGCCGGAAGCTCCTGGATTTTTGCGTCGTTCGCATTGAAACATCTTCCGATGTCTATTGCCGCGCCGATTCGAGCAAGCAGTCCTCTCTGTACGATCCTGATTGCGGTGGTGTTCATGCAGGAAAGGCCGGGCCTCTGGCAATGGGTGGGTGTCACCGTGATTCTGTTTTCCTTCTATGCCTTTTCACTGGTTGGTCAAAAAGAAGGGATTCACTTTCGCCGCAATCGCTGGGTCGGCTTTATGGTCATCGCGACGCTGCTTGGCGCATTCAGCGCGCTGTATGACAAATTTCTGCTGCAGGATCGCAACATGGCGGCCTCGGCAGTTCAGGCATGGTTCTCAGTGTACCTTTTGTTCGTGATGACACCGCTGTATGTAAGGTGGTTGTGGAAAGATCGTGGGGACATCCCTTTCCACTGGCGCTGGTCCATTCCGATGATTGCGATTCTGTTGCTGATTTCGGATTTCATGTACTTCACTGCGATCGAGTACGAAGGCGCATTGATTTCGCTGATCTCGCCGCTTCGACGCACATCCGTCGTGATTGCGTTTGTAGCCGGCATTCGAATGTTCGGAGAAAAAAACTGGCGACCCAAGGCTGTTTGTATTGCGAGCCTTCTCATCGGCGTTTACGTTCTGAGTTTTTCGCGGAATTGACGATGGCACGTGGTTCGTTATCACGATTTTGGAGTGAGTGCAGTGATTCGTTCCCAAAACACCGCCACGGGAATCGACTCACGTCGCTGGTCGCAATAAGAAACGAACAGACTTCCTTTAATCACATAATAGATCGCATCCTGTCGATATTTCAGACCCAGATCGCATGCCATTTCGAAAGGCAATTCGAGGGCCCAGCCTGGCTCTGCATGGCCGGTTGTCGGGGAGAACCCTGTAACTCGTTGCTTCCAGATGCTGAGCAGGCTGAGTTCTGCCGCAAGTTTCAGGTTGGCGTTTTCGTTTTGATTCAACGACCGGGTCTCGCCTGTGGTTGCATACGCAGTGATGATAGCGAACTCCGTCGGCCACGGTCCGGAAAAACCATCGACGTTAAAAACCGTCTCGAAGTAAGCAGTATTCATGGAACTGATTGTAACGGCGAAGTGCTGACGTCAGAATGGTGACGCAAGGAAGAAACTCCTTTTGGCTGCCCGTCCCGCCGAAGAGACAGGCTTTTGTGGTTTGTAAAGACTTGCTTCGCCTTTGATGCATCCGTATCAGCAGCTTGTTGGGGGAAGAATTCTCGTGAGCGAATCGTGGATTGCAGAACGAATGCATCAAATCGATGCGTCGGGAATCCGAAAGGTTTTTGATTTGGCAGCCACAATGAAGCGGCCTGTCAATCTGAGTATCGGACAACCTCACTTTGATACACCACAGCCGGTCAAAGATGCACTTTGCAAAGCCGTTCAGGACGGCAAGAACGCCTACAGCCAGACTCAGGGAATTGCGCCGCTGCTAAGCGTCTTGCAGAAGGATGTGAATGATCGCTATCACCATGCGGATCGAAAAGTCTTTATCACATCAGGCACAAGCGGAGCGCTGATGCTGGCTCTGTGTACGTTGATAAATCCGGGCGACGAGGTCATCGTTTTCGACCCGTGGTTTGTTATGTACAGACATTTGACCACGTTGGCCGGAGGCAATGTTGTTCAGGTTTCCACATACCCGGACTTCAGGATTCGAATTAATGATGTTCGCAACGCGATAACTGCACGAACGAAAGTGATCCTGTTTAATAGTCCAGCGAATCCAACAGGGTACGTCGCCACGAAAGAAGAAGTGCAAGCACTTGCCGAACTGGCGGCAGAAAGGAACATCGCCCTGATCAGCGATGAGATTTATCGCTTCTTTTGCTATGACGAGCCATTCCACAGTCCGGCGGAATGGAACGACCGAACCATCGTCATTGACGGCTTCAGTAAGTCGCATTCGATGACCGGTTTGCGGCTGGGATTCATTCACGGACCGCAATATCTGATCCAGCAGATGATGAAACTTCAGCAGTTTACGTTCGTCTGTGCTCCGCATCCTGTTCAGTGGGCTGGCGTGACAGCATGGGAACTGGACCTGCAGCACAATGTTGACGACTACCGTCGCAAGCGGGACATGATGGTCGACTTGTTGAAGGAAGACTTTGACATTTCCGGAGGTCAAGGAGCATTCTATTTGTTTCTCAAAGCTCCTTGGGGAACGGGTTCGGAATTCGTGGCTGAAGCGATTCGCAACAATCTACTGATCATTCCTGGGAACGTGTTCAGTCCGTCCGATACACATTTTCGCGTTTCTTTCGCTGCGGAAGACGATGTCTTACGGGAAGGAGCCGAGATTCTTTGTCGTCTGGCTCGGAACCCTCCAGCATCGATCAAAACCTGAAAATCACGAAACTTTGCGGCACCTCCTTTGCTGAAGGCAACCTCAGACAACGTTGGGAACGCATTTTTTTAGCTGGGACGTCTGGCTCAGCATGTCGTTTTTCTTGCTTAGTGCGAGAATTCTGGGAATGATACGTGTGGTGTTCTGGAAAACTTGAACAATAAGAACACGTGCAGGACTCTATATGACCAGCCGATCCTTGTTGGTTTCGGTGCTTGATTGATTCTTTTGAGGCTTGTGGGCACAGCATAAGTCAGCCGGGAGATTTTCTATGCGGACAATTCGTCAACGAACGCGGGGCTTCACTCTCATTGAGTTGCTCGTCGTCATCGCCATCATTGCAATTCTTGTCGCAATTCTGTTGCCGGCTGTTCAGCGCGCTCGCGAGGCGGCAAATCGGTCTCGATGTCTGAACAACATCAAACAGATGATTCTTGGGCTGCACAACTATCACGATTCGCACAACGTTTTCCCGCCCGGGATTATCTCTAACCGGCTGTCAGCATCCCCTGATTTGACTCCCGGGGGTGTCAGGACGATTGACGGGACTGAAGCATTTGATAACCGGTTTGGGCTCTCTTTGCATGGCACCAGTTGGGCATTTCACCTGCTGCCATACATTGAACAGGATAACCTTTATCAAATGTGGCGACCTCAATTGAATGTAATTAATAACGCGGATATGCGCAACGCAATTCAAGGGGACCAATGGATGGTGGCGGGCTTTGCCCCAGCGACGGCTGATATTCCTATGTTCTACTGCCCATCACGCAGAGGCAAACTCAACCGAAGTGGAGATTTTTCGCACAACCTCTACATCGATACTGGGGCGTCAGTGAAAGTACTGCCAGGGCCGGTGAGTGGTGGGGGAACGGACTACGCTGGCTGCGCTGGTTCAGGCCGCGTTTTTGACACAACAGCGAACAGAGCAGGGATAGATCTGACCTCTGAGCAGATTCAGTATCAAACAAATCAGCCACGAACCCTGTTGAATAACTTCAATCAAATCGGTGGAAACATCGGCATCTTTACCGTCAATAGTTCCGTCAGAATGGGCGACATTAAGGATGGAACAACCCAAACGATTATGATTGCGGAAGCGGAACGATTTTCTGGTCTGAAATTGAATATAAACACCGTTCGTTCTCCAGATCAGAAAGCATTTGACGGCTGGGCCTGGGGTAGCTCTGGGACATTGGTTTCAACGCTGGATGGTCCAAATAAGAAGCTCACGTGGCAGTTTGCCGGCTCTTCCCATGGAGACATCTGCATGATCGGACTGGCAGATGGTTCCGCCCGTCCAGTGTCTCAGTCCATTGGGCTCGGAGTTTGGCAATCCTTGGGAAATATGAGTGGCGGTGTCCCTGTCCAGAACTTCTGATCCTCTCATGAATCCGGATTTACCCTGCATCTGAAGAAAGCCAGGTTGACGATTTCTCGCAACCTGGCTTTTTCCTGCGCTCGAATCGGTAATATTCAGATGCATTCCGCCTAAACTATCGGCAATTCAGACCCACAACTGCTCGCGGGTCCGGAACAGTCGAATTCCATTGAAAAATGTTCGTTGAGCCCTGACACATGACCATTCGATACACTTGCACCGAATGCGAATCGGTGCTGAAAATCAAGGATGAAAAGGCGGGGACCAAAGGAAAATGCCCCAAATGCAAAGCTGAGTTTCTCGTTCCGAACCCAGAGCGGGAAGAGGTCGATAATGATCTGGAAGCTGAATCTCACGCTCCTGAGGAGCCAGCCGACTCCATAGATATGCCAATTGAGTTGACCCCGGACGTTGCTGAGCCCGACAACTTTGATCCGCTTTCAGGGCTTGGCGGATCCGGTTCGGCAGGATCTGCTCGCACATCATCGTCGGCGCGTTCCGAAGCTGGCGAACGAAAGCCGTCGATGGCTGAGATGATGCGAGACTTCGAAGCGACCAAGAAGAAAGACCGAGAAAAACGATCTCACGCGGAAGTTTCTCGGCCAACTTCCGCATCTGGCGCGTCCACAGCAATGGAAACGGCCGGTACCGCCGCAGATGCCCTGTCAAAGGCCTACCAGCAAAAACGAGAGTCGGCATCGGCGCCCACAAGGAACGCGAAAGATATCAAGGCGGCCGAAGAACGGGCTCTGTTGTCCGAATTCATTATGAAGAAAGCGGGACCGGGAGTTTTGCTTGTTGTGGGTCTGTTGTATGGATACTTCCAATGGATGAATTATGAGCCTTACACGGGTCCGCCACTATTTGACGTTTCTGGACAGGTGTTGAAGTCAGGTAGTCCAGCGGCAGGGGTCAAAATTTGTTTCGAACCCATAGCGAAGGATTTGAGTGATATCCGAACTGTCGTATGGGCCACGAGCGAGGAGGATGGAAAATTTCGATTGATGTACGACGCCTCCCACTTCGGTGCTCCGGCAGGCAACTACAATATTGGCTGCATGACCGAATCCGGAACACCAATTATCATTCCGGAAGGAGCATTGACATTGACTGTGAAGGAGAACAGTCCCAATGAGTTCAAGATCAATCTTTAACGCTCTTTTGGCTTGAGGGCAACAATGTCTTTGACGGTGATTGTTGACTATGGAATGGGAAATCTTCGCAGCGTACAAAAAGCCTTCGAACGAATCGGAGAATCTGCGATTGTCAGTTCTAACGCAGCAGTGATTGCTGCAGCAGACCGAGTCGTGTTGCCTGGTGTTGGTGCTTTCCGAGATGCGATCGACGCGATTCGAAAAAACAATTTGACTGATGTGCTGAAAGATCACATCGCTGCAGATCGACCGTTTCTGGGGATTTGCCTGGGGATGCAACTGCTGCTGGATCGTTCACTCGAAGACGGCGAACATCAGGGCTTGGGTATCATTCCCGGAACGGTGCTGCGTTTCGACTTACCGTCGGAATACAAGATCCCACACATGGGTTGGAATCAACTGGAAATTGCTGCATCAAATCCACACGGATTACTGAAGGAGCTCGGCCCCAAACCCTGGTTTTATTTCGTTCACAGCTATCACGTTGTACCGTCCGATCAGTCGTGGGTCGTGGCAACGACCGACTATGGCCGCCCGTTCGTGTCTGTGGTCGGTAAAAGCAACGTTATGGCAACGCAGTTTCATCCTGAGAAAAGCCAATCGTGTGGAATGCAGCTGCTGAAAAAATTTGTCGGACTCACCGAAGACTCCGCCATTCATTCATGATCCATACGGAATTCCACGCTGGTACGCCATGACAGTTTTATTGTTGCCTGTCGGGTCAATCCAGACTGGCGACAAGACGTGGCTGAATTGTCGAGCGCACCTTTCTTTCACAGCACTTGAGTCCTCAACGACCGTAAGATTTCAGAGTCCTTTTCATGCTTCAGCTTCTCCCGGCCATTGATCTGCTTCATGGCAAGTGTGTTCGTTTGCGACAGGGCAATTACGAAGACAGCACGATCTTCTCAGACGATCCTGTCGATATGGCCCTTCGCTGGCGGGATGAGGGAGCTGAACGACTGCACCTTGTGGATCTTGATGGAGCAAAAGCCGGGCGGCCGGTAAATCAGTCAGTCGTGCAGAAAATCATCAAGGCCACTGGGCTGCCTTGTCAGCTGGGTGGTGGCATTCGTGGAGAAGACAGCGTGCGAATGACAATCGAAGAAACGGGTGTTGATCGAGTCATTATTGGTACGAAAGCTTTGAGAGAACCCGATTGGTTTGCTGAGATGTGCGGCAAGTTTCCTCATCAGCTGGCGTTAGGCCTCGATGCCCGCGATTCGATGATTGCAACCGATGGATGGATGGAAGTGTCCAAGGTCTCTGTGACTCAACTGGCTCAGCGATTTGTCGATGTTCCTCTGGCAGCGGTGATCTATACAAACATTGCCAACGACGGCATGATGCAAGGCATCGACCAGCAGACCCTGGATGACTTCTGCACACTGGCCGACATGGGCCTGCCTGTGATTGCGTCTGGCGGCGTCACCACAATGGAAGATATTGCGACTCTGAAAAAACTTTCCAGCGAACACCCGTATCTGATTGGTGCGATCACGGGTCGAGCCATCTATGAGGGCACGATCCGCGTTCGCGAAGCCATGGATTTTCTCAAGGCATAAGTCGACCATGAAGAAGGAATTCCTGACACTGGCGGAGATCGAGGCATTCGATCGGGATGGGTATATCGTTGTCGAAAATCTCCTCGATGCCGAAGAAACGCACCTACTGGGTGCGATTGCTCGTCGGGATCATGTGTTAGCTGCTTCGCGAACTTCCCGGGCTGACGGCGAGGGCGGTTCAATTGATCTGGTGGTAGAAAATGAGCTTCCTGCGGAATCGATTTACTCGGCTATTGTTCAGGGGGAACCTCTGGTTTCCGCTATGGAAATCTTTCTTGGCGACGAGGTCTATCATTACCACCACAAAATGATTCTTAAGGAGCCACGAGTCGGCGGCGCCTGGACCTGGCATCAGGATTATGGATACTGGTACAACAATGGCTGTTTGTTTCCCGATATGGCCAGTTGTATGTTTGCGGTCGACAAGGCGACAAGAGAAAATGGCTGCCTTCAGGTCTTGCGTGGTTCACATCGCATGGGACGAATCGACCACATTAAACGCGGGGATCAAACTGGCGCAGATATGGAACGAGTGACCGCAGCATTGGAGCGGCTGGAACTGGTTCACGTCGAAATGAATCCAGGATCGGCAGTCTTGTTTCACGGTAATACGCTCCATCGCTCTGACCAGAACTTGAGTGAGAATCCCAGATGGGCATTCATCTGCTGCTATAACACGCGTAGTAATGATCCTTACAAAGACGGACGACATCCACACTATTCGCCACTAGATCGAGTTGCGGCGAATGAGATTTTACCAATTGGGCATCGCCACTTTCAGAACTTAAAAAATGGCAGCGCGATGTCACAGACCGAATGAAGCATACAACGTTTTTCGCACGAGTCCGGTCGTGCCCATTACCGTAGCCGATAAATGCCGCCTTTGGGCTTGCCAAGGGACCTTTTTCCTTCGACCAGGGTACAATGACTCAAGGAATGCAGCTTACCCAACGCCTGAAGGCACTTGGACTTCGATTGGGATTTGCGCAGGTAGGAGTTGCGCCGGCGGTAACTCCGACGGGGTTTCATCGGTTGCTCCAATGGATCCACGCCGGACATTCGGCCAACATGGAATGGGTGGAACGCAGACAGAATGCGTATCAGCATCCTGATGGTGTGATGCCGGGAACTCGTAGCGTCATTATGGCTGCGATGAACTACAACGACGGCACCGAACCCGCTGATGGCGCGCGGGTTGCGAAGTATGCTTCTGGATCCAGAGATTATCACGAGGTACTGAAGCCACGACTTAAAATGATCGCCCAACTGCTGCGATCAGAGCATTCTGAAGCAAGAACGCGAGTTGTGATCGATACCGCCCCATTGCTGGAACGTGATTTCGGTCGATTAGCGGGCATTGGATGGTTCGGAAAGAACACGATGCTGATCAGTCGATCGATCGGCAGTTGGTTCTTCCTGGGGGCAATTCTGACGGACGTTGAACTCGAATACGACCAACCGGTCGACCAGAATTTCTGCGGCAACTGCACTCGCTGTCTGGATGCATGTCCTACGGACGCATTTCCCGAACCAGGTGTACTCGATGCACGCCGCTGCATCAGCTATCTGACGATTGAGCATCGCAGAGAATCAATTCCGCTGGAATTCAGACCAGACATTGGTGAGTGGCTTTTTGGTTGCGATATCTGTCAGGACGTTTGTCCGTGGAACAGATTTGCTCCTGAGGAAACGGTACCTGAGTTTCGACGACTGCCATCATTGAATCCTGTCGACTGCCGTGAGTTGCTTCGATTGAGTGCGGAGGATTTTTCCGCACGATTCAAGGGAGCTCCATTTTCACGACCGGGCAGGGGAGGGCTTTTGCGAAATGCGGCCATTGTTCTCGGTAATCTGCGTGATGCCACTGCGAAGCCCGAGTTGGAATTCTTGCTCGAGGATAGTGAGCCGATGATCCGTGAAGCGGCGGCGTGGGCACTCGCGCAATTGTAGCCCGGCACGCCTGCTCCGACTAATTCGACATTTTTGCACTTGACTTGCAGAATGAGATGGCGAAATACATGTACGGAAAAAAGTTCCACAGGCCGGAAAAAACACCTACCGGAGTAGTGCAGCCAGAATCGCGATAGCCACTAACAGCGCGCTTACGGCATCGACCCAAAGGAATTGGAATCCAGCGGAAGATGCCTCAGTCAAATCGGGGCGATAAATCAGTCGTCGGGCAAAACTCCGGAGTAATTCGCAGCGAGGATCGGCGGAAAACACCCCGCCAGCCTCGCATTGGCGTTCGATGCACTTCAGCAATGCAGAGAAATCCGGCAGATAGTCTCCATCAGGTTTACTTTCAAAAAACTCCAAACTGCCTGAACACGGCTCGTCCACTTCGACCCCGGCATAATCCAATGCATCCCGCTCATCAAGGAAACGACTGAGTCGTTGAGCAACATCGGCGGCCGTTGAAATCCTTTGCTCACGATTCTTCGCCATCATGTCGTTCAGGATCGAAATCAGTTGCTCTGGAACGTCATGACGAAACTGTAATACAGAGGCAGGGGCCTTTGACTGATGCGCGACGAGTCTCTGGACGAGTGTTCCTTCCGTAAATGGAGGTTGCCCAGTCAGAAGGAAGTACAGTGAACATCCAAGACTGTAAATGTCAGCTCGGCAATCGACGGTGTGGCTGTCCGCGGCTTGTTCTGGTGCAAGATAGTCGGCCGTTCCGAGCACTCGTTCGTTAAACTCACGGGTGAGGCTTTCTTCGCTATCAAAATCCTGAGCCAGGCCAAGATCCAGAATTCGAATCCTGCCGTCATCAGAAAGAAACAGATTTGCCGGCTTAATGTCTCGATGCACAAGACCTGCATTGTGAGCATGCTCGAGTCCTGTCGCTGCCTGTCGGACGTACTCTGCAGCGAAACGACAGAGCAGGGGACCATCAGAGTTGACGATCTCGAAGAGATCTCGCCCTTCGAGTAATTCCATTGCCATGAAATGCACGGCGTCCTGACCATCAGACTCCGAAAAAAAGCCGAACACTCGAATAATATGCGGATGCTGCAAGCGCTGCGTCATCTCAGCTTCGCGCTGAAACCTCGGAAGGTAAGATGCCTCAGTGCCGCGAGAAAGTGGCAATACCTTTAGTGCATGAACCTCGCCGGATTCCCGATGACGAGCTGCATAGATTGTGCTCATTCCTCCACGAGCAACTCGGTTCAGTAACTTGTACGGACCAAGAAAAAATCCGCGAAACTTGGCCTGCATCAGTTTTTCGGCATGCCATTCGGTAATCATTGATTGTTTCAGAAGCCAATCACAAATAGCCCGAGAAGTAGTTGCTGCGGAGGTTACTGGAAAATGTTGCTCAACGCTCCGCTGTTCTTCGTCGGACAGCAGACCGCTAAACGCGAGCATTTGCAGAAATGAGCTGACTGTAAGCTGAATTGACATTGATCAGGGCGCACGGAATGTGTGGTCTGGCGAAGCGCCAGATCGAACGAAGTTGAATGATAATAAGGAGCATAGTGTCCGTTTCAGATGGACATGCAATCCCCAGAGGAACATTCAAACAGAAAATACAACTTCGCTTTGAGCGAGTTGAGCTTCATTGTTATTGTTCGTTCCGGAAGGCATGATTTTCCAACAGGCTGAACGTGCCTCTCTACAGTTTAGGCCGATTGTGATAGGATGTTGGTATCATGCACGAGGAAACAATGGCAGAAATCCTGCGAAGGAGTGTTGCTAGTTCTTCAGATTTGTTTGCGGGGATGAGATTTTAGCTAGGCCCAAAGGAGACGTGTTTGCCGTGAGCCCACAGGAATCTGATCTTAAGGATCGCGTTCAGGCGTACCTTGGAACAGCCACAATGGCAACTGCATCTGTTTTTGCTGTGCTGATATTCTCTGATCGAATGGATATGGAGTTTGTTCGATTTCCAGCGATCTGGTATTCCAGTCGGCAACTACACTTGGTCGTCTGTGGAGCAATGTTCCTCTCCGCGGCGATCCTGCTGAAGTCGCCTCCGTCCAGAACCAAACCAGTTGGCAGGCCATTGTTTCGTTCCTGTCGTTTGCTGACGCGGCAGCAATGCCATCTTTGTGATGATGCATTGGCCATTCTGATGGGTTTTCAGGATGCACTGCCAAGAATTGAAATTGTTGACATTGATGAGGATCCGCTGCTCATCCGTCAGTTCGGTGAATCCGTCCCGGTTGTTGAAATCGATGGTCGCGTTCGATTTCGAGGTGCCGTGCAGCCCATGCTGCTTAAGCGATTGATCGATGCTGCTGAACTGAGAGGGGAACATCCGCAAAATGATCTGGTGATGCTTGGATCCTCGACAGGGATCGATTTCGACTGATGCTTTACAGCTTTGGAAGGAGGGGTTGACTCGCAGATTGACCAAGACGCTTTCAGTTTCGACCGACCAAGGTTAGTTTTGTGCTAAACATTAGGTTCGAAAACCAAGGACAACCCCCGACAGTTACCATCATCAACCGACGTTTGGCAGTTTCCTCAGATCCTCTATACTCCACTTTCAATTGTTGCGGTGACGGCAAGGACAGGGCAGGGCGGTTTCGCCCCGCTCTGCAGCCATTTCTGCCAGATATCACGATCGTGAACTGGAGGAGAAGTCCGTCTGACGACCTGCCTTCATGATTTTGGATCGTTTGTACCATGCAGACTTCGGATATTGATATCTCACGCTCTCGGGTGTTGATCGCCGATGACATCCAACAAAATCGAGAATTGCTGGAAGCCTATCTGGCCGATGAAGACTACGAGATTTTGATGGCCTCCGACGGCCAGCAGACCATGCAAATGGTAGAGCAACAGCAACCCGATCTGATCCTTCTGGATATCATGATGCCAAGAATGAGCGGTTACGAAGTCTGCTCACAGATTAAGGCAGATCCGGCAAAGCGTGGAATTCCTGTGCTGATGGTCACCGCCTTGAATGAAGCCGGTGACATCGAAAAAGCAGTTAACGCAGGATGCGACGACTTTTTGACAAAGCCAGTGAACAGGCTTGAACTGAGGACTCGTGTGAAGTCGCTCCTTCGAGTCAGACATCTCGCGAATGAACGAGACCGTCTTCTGGCGTATCTTGAGGAAATGGAACACCGAATTCTGCGTGGCGATAGTTGACTGTCCGGCTGATGATCTCTGACGACTCATTTTCAAAGCGCCGTCGCGGCGATTATTTCTGAATTCGATGGCAGGAACATCAATTTGTCACTGCGTTTGGATTATTTCACTTTAGAAAGTTGCTGATAAAAATGTCCGAATCTGAATCCTCTTCGTCCTCCACCGGGATCAATCCAGTTGCGGAGAACGCCGGGGCAACATTCGACACATTTGACAGCAAATCCACTAACGAGGTCGCTATTGTAGAAGTAATCATTCGAAGCCGCCGAGCACAGCCATTCTTCGGTCGGCATCCTTGGGTATTCGCGGGCGCCGTGGATCGTATCACTGGAGCTAAGCCCGATCAAATCCCTCCAGGCACCGCTGTACGTCTCGTGAGCTCTGAAGGTCGTTTTATTGCATGGGGATTGTACAACTCTCAAAGTCGGATTGTGGTTCGGCTGTATTCTTGGAGACCCGAGCAGATTCTGGATGCTGAGTTCTGGAAACCTCTGATTCAGCAGGCAATCGCTTCTCGCCGCGATTTATTCGATCTTGAAGCCGCAGCGACCGGTTGTCGGTTGATCTTCAGTGAGTCGGATGGCCTGTCAGGATTGACGGTAGACCTTTACGGCGGCTATCTGTTGGTGCAATTTACGAGCCTCGCTTTATTTCACCATCGCGAACAGATCCTTGCGGCGTTGCAGTCGGAGTTGAATCCAAAAGGGATCTGGCTTCGCACCGAAAAAGGTATGCGGGAGGCCGAAGGATTGGACGTTGTTGATGGACTAATTTCCGGGCAGGAGCCACCGCGACCTCTGTTTATTGAAGAACATGGCGTCAGTTATGGCGTTGATGTTCAGCAAGGTCAAAAAACCGGATGCTACCTTGATCAACGTGACAATCGAGTCGCTGCCAGCCGTTACCTTAAGGGCGCATCAGTGCTGGATGCGTTTTGCTTCTCCGGTGGGTTTGGTATTACAGCAGCAAAGCTTGGTGGCGCTTCGTCCGTGCTTGGTATCGATTCCTCAGAATCCGCCCTGATCCTTGCAAAAGCCAACGCAGAACTCAACGGTGTTTCCGATCGCTGTCGCTGGAAGCGAGATGATGTTCGCCCGGCACTCGAAGGCATGGCCGGGCAGGGCACTCTGTTTGATGCTGTCATCCTTGACCCACCGCGAATGGCACGAACTCGAGGTGGCACAGACAGGGCTGTGACTGGTTATTCGAGATTGAACCAGTTGGCTGTTCAGGTTTTGAAGCCAGGCGGAATCCTTGTTACCTGCAGCTGTTCCGGACTTGTGAGCCGCGCGGAGTTTCAGGAAATTCTGGGCGAGGTCGCTCGCTCAACCGGACGTGACATTCAGATTCTGGAAAACAGAGGTCAGCCAGCCGACCATCCGGTAGGCGTTACGTGCCCGGAAACGGAATACCTGAAAGTGATGATCTGCCGAGTGAATTAACGAACGGCTGGAACGTCGTTTGAATTCCGGACTCGACAGATTGCACCGCCAACACGTCATTCATGGAATGCTTGCGATTCAAGCTATTTCCTGCGAATTAGATCCGCCAACACCGCCTCCAACTCTTTAAGGCCCTGATTTGCATCGACTTCATAGAAGCCTGCGCGGTAATGCACCACTTTGCCCTCCGGAGTCAGCACGATCCAAAGAGGAAGCTGGCCTCTGCTGTCGCGAGGGTCGCCAAACGACTCAAGCAAGGCACCATCGTCGTGCCCAATTGGGTAGGTCAAATTCATGAATTCAGAAAGCTTGCGAGCTGAACGTCGACCACGGCTGATGTTTTCTTTCGTTTGGAGGTCCGGATTGGTGCTGATTCCAATGACCTCGACGTTCATCTTTTTTTTCTGGTTGAAGAGGTATTCCAAGTATCCCGTCTGGCCATAGGGCTCCGACAACGGCGCGTCACGGTAGTCCCAGAAATGAAGAACGACCACTTTCCCTTTCAGGCTGGATGATTCGAGCTTACTTCCCGAAACAAGGCTTAGGGAGAACTGAGGTGCATCCGAATTCATCAGTTCGCTGGCTCGACTGGCAGCAGACGCCAGTCGCTTTTTCTGCTGCTCGGAATCAGATTTGATTATACGAACAAGAGCTTCCAGGGGAGTGCCTTTCGCCAGACGAACCAGCTGTTCAATTCCCGCCAGAACATCGTCCACCTGTCGCTGTGAAAGTTCGCTGCCGTGTGCGTCAGGCCGACGCTTGAGCGCTGCCTGAAGCGCAAGCAGGTGATTCTGAAGCTCACTCAGCTGAGTTGATGCTTCCACACCCAACGTTTTCACTTCTGACCGAGCCAGTGTCAATCGGAACTGATCACCCTGCCCCATAAAGACGTCAGCCTCAGCCCGCAAAGTTGTCCCGGTTGCTGCTTCGACCGTCAGCGTTTGTTGACGCCCCCGGCGTTCCCGAGCTTCGACAATCCACGCAGGTACGTTGTCCACTGTGCGCTGCTCGACTGCAGTCATCTGCCATCCGCCTTGTTCCCATGTGGCTTCAGGCTCGGCGTTTTCCGGAATGGCAACAACTAGAGGCGGCAGCCCAATCAGATACACGGTACCATCATAAGAATAGACCAGATGAGGCTGAACCCTGTCGATACCGATCGCTGTGCCTGTCTGACCAAAGCTGTCTGGCCATGGACAGCCAGAGCGAACGTCATCACCAACATGGAAGAAATGATTACCAGCAGAGGTCAGAAGGTCCACTTCAAAGCGACGAAGTATTTCCCCATCGCCTTGTCCCGCATGAATCAGTGAGCCAGCAAAGACTGTGTACTGAATTTCGGCCGCAATTGACGAATTTTCAAACAGCACAGACCACTGCAGAATCGCCACAATCAGTCGGGGAAAAGAGATTCGGCTTCGGACGTGAGAAAAAACACTGTGAGTCATTTGAAAAAATCTTTCCTAATGAGGGCTGATCGCCCTCAATCCACATCGAGCTGTCGTCTGGAACGCTCAATATCGCTAAGTTTGCTCACTCCCCAAACAACTGAGAATTCTTCTCAGCAAGGCCTTAATAAAGCGGCAGTGGCTCCAAAACATTGCTGTGTCGATTCAAAATGTGTTGCCAAAAGGCCACATGCCATTGAAATCCATTTGAATTGATCATTAGATCGCATTGACAAACAGTTTTTGGACTAAGGAAATATGTCAGATCAGGACACGATCCACAATTCTGAAAGGAATTAAAGCCCAAAGCCGCAGTATTCGCTCAGTTTCGAGGCATGCCCTGCATGTTGAAACTTTCGTCTTCCAACAGACCATCTGCTGGCGGATATACTGGAGGACAGCGTCTGGTTCTCTGGGCTTCAGAAAACGGGCTCGAACGCTGAATCTGCAATTCTATCGGCGAAGTTTCGTAATCCTTGCCGGTTTCCTATCATTTCTGCCTGCTCATCTGCTGTGGCCAGCGCAGGACGAACATTGCCAAGACAAAAATCGGGAGAATTCCGTGAGCGAAAGCCAAACTGTAATTGGTGGTTACGAACTAAAGAACTGTATTGCCAGTGGAGCGTCTACACAAATCTGGGAAGTGACGCAGCAGGGAGCAACCGTTCCCTTTGCGATGAAACTGCTTTTGCCTGACGCATTCAAGACACCTGAAGCCAGGAATGTGCTGAAGCATGAATTCAAAGTGGGACAGTCGTTTGAACATCCAGGCCTGATCCGCCTTCATAAGCTCGAGGTGAATCGAGATCACGGCTTCTTTATCATGGATTATTTTCGTGCACCAAGTCTTAAAGCTCAAATCTCTGCGAATCTGGCAGAGACGCAGAGTCGATTTAAAAAAATTGCAGAAGCCGTATGCCAGGCATTCGTCCATATGAACGAAAAAGGATGGATGCACCGGGACGTCAAGCCAGACAACATACTTGTTAATAAGACTGGAGAAGTTCGCGTCATCGACTTCTCTCTGGCGATGCGAGTCGCTTCCGGGCTTATGAAAATGCTGACTGGAAAGCAAAAAATAATTAAGGGAACACGAACCTATATTGCACCAGAAGTAATTCTTAAGAAGCCGCCAACAATTCAGTCTGATATTTATAGTCTGGGGGTGACTCTCTTCGAAATCATCACGGGGGTCCCTCCTTTTGCAGGCATAGACCCCAGCGATTTGCTGAAAAAACATATTGGTGAAGCCGCGGCGCCGCCGTCGATATCAAACTCAAATATTACAACCGAGCTCGATGCCGTTATATTAAAGATGCTCGCAAAGAAGCCTAAGGATAGACCTGCAGATATGCGAGAGGTCATGTCTATCATACGAAATGTAAAGTGCTTTAAAGAAGATCCGATGGAATTATATGAACGTAAAATAAAGGATGCAAAAGCCAACGAAAGCCTGAGTGTTGACAAACGACTCGACAGTCGGGCAGATGCCGACCGCGTTTCTCGAGGTATTGCTGCTCCTGCCAAGCCTACCAAAGGAAAGCGATTGACCGCTCCAATTGGTGAAATGGAAGCGGTAAAAAAAATTGGCGCTGGCAAAACGGCGGCCGCCCAGACGCCGACTCCTCAACATCAGATGCCTATGATGCCCCAAATGCCCTATGGAATACCGCCACAACCGATGCCTGGGATGATGTACCCGGGACTGATGATGCCGCCACAGCAGCCAATGATGCCGCACCCAATGATGTCAGGCATACAGCCTTTTCCCCAGGGAATGCCTGGACAAACCATGATGCCGCCGATTGCATTTCCACAACATATGGCCACCCCGGGAATGCCATCGCCTGCAAATATTCCTCCTTCAGCGGCCGTACCCGCACCTGTCAGCATACCGGCCGCAGCCAACAGCCAGCAACCTGCCCCTAAGAAAGTGCTGCTCCCTCTTGAGCGACGCAAGGCAACACCTGCGGCAAATCCAGAAGTTGTTGACTCACTGGACTTTATGACTGAGCTTCCCGATATCTCCTGATCAGAGAATTAAGAAAAATGCGACAAGTTACGGCATTTCTTGCCGCTTTCGCAGCCCCCCGATTCGTCGGGATTCTCACAGACTGACATATCTTCTAGACTTTCAACTGTGCCGTGCTGTGCTGCGACTGGACGCAATGCAGTCGGATTAGGGCAGCCCACCTTAAGTGGGACCTGCGTAACCGCCGGGGTTCGTTTTTGATTCGTTTGGGTTGGGTTCATGACCGCATTGCACCAATTGCCTTTCGAAAAACCGTTGTACGAGCTGGAAGAGCGGCTCTTGAAGCTGGAAGCCCAACAGGATCCCGCGCCAGCTGAAAAAGAAAGCATGCGGCGCATGCGGGTCGAACTGACCCAAATGACCCGCGAACGGTATTCCAATCTTGATCCATGGCAGACGGTTCAGGTTTCCCGTCATCCCGATCGCCCCCAGACGCCCGATTATCTTGAGCTTGTGTTTGACGAATTTGTTGAACTGCACGGCGACAAGGCCTTCGGCGATGACCGGGCCCTTGTGACTGGATTTGCTCGACTGGCTGATCGCAAAGTAATGTTCGTCGGCCACCAAAAAGGGCGAAACTTGAAGGAACGCAATGAATGTTGCTACGGCTGCGCTCATCCTGAAGGCTATCGAAAAGCGATGCAGAAGATGGAAATGGCCAGCCGTTTCGGGCTTCCCATCGTTTGCCTGATCGATACACCCGGAGCTTATCCTGGGATTGGCGCGGAAGAACGCGGTCAGGCGTACAATATTGCCGTCAACCTGCGAGACATGTCAACACTTGAAGTGCCGATTATCTGCGTGGTAATCGGCGAAGGCGGCTCGGGGGGCGCCCTGGGGATTGGAATGGGCGATCATGTGGCCGTTTTGGAGTTCGCGTATTACTCTGTGATCAGCCCAGAAGGTTGTGCCGGAATTCTTTGGAAGAGTTCCAAACACGCCGACAAAGCAGCTAAGGCACTTCGATTTACCAGCAAGGATCTGGTTCAACTGGGTGTCGTCGATGAAGTGATTCCGGAACCTCTCGGTGGTGCTCACCGGGACCACTTCAAGATGGCAACAACGCTTAAGAGTCGTCTTGTAGAAGCGCTGCATAGTCTTGATTCACTTTCCACTGCCGACCTGCTGGAACGACGTTATCAACGCTATCGCAGGATTGGAGTGTTTCACGAGAACGGCCAGCCAGCGTAGATCGCTCTGCAATTCTTGTGAGCGGCTCAGCGTACTTTGCTGTTACCCGGCGGGATAGAAATGCGTCACTCACAGGAAGTGAGGGGCAGGGTTGATAACTCCAACCGCCGTGAAGGAAACAGTGAACCCGTTGTGCCGGTGCGACCCCAACGAGAAATTCGTAACATCGGTGGGAAGTTAAACAAGGCAACGCTCGAGTCTCCGCATAACACCACGGAGAAAAACACTGCCCGAACAACACAGCACCAACGTCCGATAATGTCCGTTATGTTAGATTAATTGCAGAAAATGGTCATTTATTAAGGGAGGATTTTCGCAACAACGCGATTTCAACACGGTTGCCGGCGCACACTACAGACAGATCTGATTATGCTCAGTTTCGACCATCGGTTCGACCGGAACTACCTGTAGCCTCACTCAATCGACTTCGCAAATCTCGATCAAGGCGATCGAGCGATACCCCAGCCTTGCTGAGTTGTCGCACAATCCGATCATCCAGTCGAGTGTTGACATCCGTGGAAGGATCAGGATCCGAGTTCAAGCCAATTGCATCTGCGTGCCAGTCCTCAAGCACACGACGCTGCACCAGACTGGGGACGCCAGCCAAGTATTTCTTTGTGTTCGCGGTAATGTCGTCTTGCTGACTATAGATGCCAGCAATTTCGTTCAGCAGGGTAGTTTCGGTCCGGCCGAGCTGAGTCGCTGGCCTCGAACCCAAATCTGTCCCCTGCCCCCCTGTTTCAGGTGAGCCACGAAAGAAGTTACTTAAAATGCTTCCCGCATTTTCTGGAACAGCGTCGCTGAGCTGCTTCAGTAACCTCTGTTTTTCCTCCGGTGTAGAATTCCGCAGAGCATCCATGGTCTGCTGATTCAGTTCCTGCCGCAATTGAGCAGGCACCTGACTCAATAGATCCCGCAGAGACGGGGCAGAGGAGTTTGTTTGATCCCTGCCAAACTCTGCTGCGTTACCATTTTCCTCAACGTTTCTCACCCGGCCTGGAAACAGTTTTGACAGGTCGAATGTGTCGTCACCGCTACCAGAACCGACCAACCCGTCGTCTCCGAACGCCTCAGGATCGGCCGGAGTTGCTCCATTCAAATCATCCACTCCGGGCTGAAGCCGTCGATTGAATTCGTCGATCACATTTCTCACAGTGGGAACGGTATGCTCTGGCAGCAACGGAATCAGATACTGGGAATTGTTCAGGATTACAGCCGCTGCGTAGCCCGAATACGTTTTGCTGACGATTTGTCGCATCGGTTCTGACATTGTGATTGCGAAAAACATGGCAGTCATGCAGATGAC
Source organism: Planctomycetota bacterium (assembly GCA_031424595.1). GTDB lineage: Bacteria > Planctomycetota > Planctomycetia > Planctomycetales > Planctomycetaceae > SXXK01. The sequence goes on along the minus strand of JANPHT010000249.1, from coordinate 38,829 downwards.
AACGCCCTTGACAAATCCGAGGACTCCGCCAAGGTGCTTGTCGAAATCAATGACCTTGGCTTTTTCCATCCAACTGCTGAGCATTCCGGCAGCGACGAAAGACACGCCACACAGTCCCACATAGACAACGAGCATCGCGATCCATTGCTTAAGTGGCGGCGCTACTCCAATCATTGGCTCAATGGCCGGAGCCAGTTTTCCCGAGAATTTAAAGCAGAGCAAGAGCGCGACAACCCATGCCAGTTGCGAAAGCAATCCGCGCGATGCTCCCTTGACCGCACAGTAAAGCAGCACTCCTAATACAACCAGATCTACGATTTGATGTGAGTTCATTCCCGTTTTCCGTGACTCACCAGTTCCCGCAAACGCAGCAAGGAGTATAGGAGGACTGCGGTTTTGAGGAAAAGACCGGTTCTCACCGGCAGAATCTGCCGATTCACAGAGAACGGGTCTGTCTCATTGAGGGCGAAATGGTACTCAAATCCGCAGCTTGCAGCAGGAACGAGTTGGCATAGTCGGTCCGCATGTCAACGCAGAGTCAGGACGCTAACGACTTTGGCTCGCCTCGTTTGCAGCTTTGTCGATCCACCTCAGATCGACACACACGACTAAAACCCTTTTCGGCTGTCCAACAGCAACGTCACGGGTCCGTCATTCAGCAGACGAACATCCATGTGAGCCTGAAACTTTCCGGTCTCTACCCGCAGACCGAGGCTACTCAATTCTACAGCAACACTCGTGTATAGAGAATTTGCCTTTTCAGGTCGAGCCGCCTGAAGAAAGCTTGGGCGTCGGCCTTTGCGACAGTCGCCATACAAAGTGAACTGACTCACGAGCAGCACGGTCCCGGCAATGTCAGCAAGAGCAAGGTTCATCTTGCCGTTGGAATCCTCAAAGACTCTCATCCCGGCTATCTTGCCTGCGATCCATGACACATCTTCCTGCGAGTCGTCTTCCGCGACTCCAAGTAGAACAAGAAAACCTCTCTGGATACTCCCGACAACAACGCCATCTACAGCGACGGATGCTTCGGTGACTCGTTGAATAACGGCTCGCAAGGGCGGGGCTTTCTGCAGGCAAGCTGTGCTTAGATCCGACTAGACTGATGGGGGGATGAGTGGAGAAACCTGTGAAATAAGCAACGCCTGATCCATAAAATAGTTAGCCACTTTTCGGGTGCATTGAGTTGCCGCTTTTTAGACCAGTGGACAGTTCGACTTACGCAGGAATCGATCGGCCGTCAGACCCTCCAGCAAAATCGCCGACGGCGTGCCTAACAGCAGGTCCGTTAGAATCGTGGCGGTCCCTGGCGACATCTGCAAGCCCGAACGAAAATGGCCCGCACCGACAATCAGGTTTGAAAATCCCGGAACGCCGCCAAGCAGCGGCAATTCATCGGGTGATCCGGGACGAAGCCCAGCCCAGGATCGCACGACTTCCGCCTGCGCCAGAGAGGGTACGAGCGACTTCGCAAATTCCAGCAGCCCGGAAACTCCTTCCGTCGTGTTTTTCTTAACGAAGCCGACATCCTCTTCTGTAGATCCAATCAGGATTAATCCATCCCGACGAGGCACGAGGTAGCGACGACCTTTTTCAATAACACATCGAAAAGGCTGTATCGGTAACTGCAACTGCACGATTTGGCCTCGCACAGGCTTCACCGGAACAACGCAGCCAAGCGACTGTAGAATCGACGCGGACCAAGCACCCGCCGCAATGCAGATTCGATCGAATAAAAACAATCGACTTGAAGTACGAACTTCAGAGACTCGTTCGCCATTAGCCTTAATGTAAATCCCTTCGACATGCTCAACGATTTCTACACCACGCTGAAGACAAGCTACTCGCAGCGCCTGCAGGTGTCGAGGGTTTCTGATTTGAGCAAAGTCCGGAAGATAGGCAGATGAAGTGAACATCGGATTGAGATCAGCAACTAATCGCTCGGTTTCAGAGCGATCAAGCATCTGAACCCGAATTCCCTCCTCTGCCCAACAACGCAACCGCTGATTGTATTCCGCTTCGTCCTGCTGGCTGAAAACATCGACCGCGCCACAGAGATGATAACCATTATCGAGACCCGTGCGTTCCAGCAGGTCAGACGAAAATTCCTTCCATAGCGAATGACTGTACGATCGCAAACGAGCTTCCGGTGTGGCGGCGTTCGGCAAATTCCCCGGTGGCAACATCCCAGCGCCAGCCCACGAGGCTTCTCGGCCAGTGGACTGGCGATCAAGAAGCGTAACGGAAACACCTCGGTCGGCAAGTTTCAGTGCCGTCGTAAGTCCGACGACGCCACCGCCAATCACCAGGACATCAGGTTGAGTGAACGGCATCGATCATCGCTTTTGTAAGGGGGGCCAAAAGCCCTTCGATTTGCTCACCTGTGGCCATTCCTGAAATGGCGGTCGGATGAATCATTCCAACGGGCCATAATGCGCCCATCGCAGCTTTACTTACCTATGCAAAACAACGTTTCCTTCCGACTGGCACCATCGCCCGTGGCCGTTCGGATGAACAACTGACCGTCAACGGCGACCATCGAAGCAAATCCGGAATCGCCCAGTTGATTTTCAGCCACTTGTTCATACTTCTGTGGATTTGCCTTAAACGCCCATGTCGTACCCTTTTCATTCGTCGCAAAAATGGTGTCTCCCACCACAAGCGGGGAAGCGGAAACCGGGCCTTTCATTCGGTGTTTCCACATTTCTTTGCCGGTTTTGGCGTCCCAGCAATAGGTAATCCCCGAATCGCTGAACGCATACAAGTAACCCTTGTAAACAACCATCGATTGTTCGTAGCACTTCACCTGATTCGACCACACAACACCCGATCCATCGGCTTTCACCGCAACTGTTTCCGGATCCGGATAGCCACCGCTTGCAAAAACTAAATCGCCGTCCCAGACACAAGTGCCGCAAGTGGCCATGGTCAGGCATTTTGTATTCCACAGCGGCTTTCCACTAGAGGGGTCGTAAGATGCGATCATGTACAGACCGCTTAATAACAGCTGGTCGCGACCACCGATGTTTGCCACGATCGGCGATGACCAATTAAGGTACTTTGGACGCTGCTGTTCCCAGACGATCTCCCCGTTTGTCAACTTCAGCGCCTTAACCCACGCTACTGTGTCACTGTCGGCAGAAATGATGAGTGTGTCCTTGTAGATCGTTGGTGATGCCGCGTAACCGTATTCGTAGGCCTCCGGACGGAATCCGCCGACATCTTTTCGCCAAACGATTTTGCCTTTCATATCCAGCGCGACCGCCTCGATTTTTTCATGATGACTGAATGTGGCAAAGATTTGCGTCCCATCCGTCGCTGCTGTCGGCGATGCGTGAGTGTTCTTCGGATGAATCGTCGAGAATCCGCCTCGCCCAATCTCTGTCAACCAAAGCTGTTTGCCCGTTTTTCGATCGAATGCCATCACCGCCTGGCTCTGCAATTGATCTGCGGCACTGCACAACACGACCATATTGCCGATGACGGCAGGAGATGCATGTCCTCGACCGAGCACATTAACTTTCCACAGGACGTTCCTGGTGTCACTCCACTCCGTCGGCACCGTCTGATCGGTCGCCGACACGTTGTTGTGATTGGGACCGCGCCATTGAGTCCAGTCGTCAGAGTTTGACTGGATTGATGTAACGACCAGGCAGAAGCAGCATAGAAGAATTCGAACCAGCATTGGAGGGATCTCACAGCACGGAATTGTAGTTGGCGATCGGTGCAAGTGTCGCCGACTGATCGCGGACGTCAAGCGTTGCCCGTTATTCACTTTCCAAAGCCTGACGTCGGGAACAGAGGGGGCACAGAGTGACTGGACAAACCGTTTGCCACTGAGACAGCATCAAGTAAATGCAATCGCAATTATTCTGGATACGCCAAACCGCAATTTTCAGGATCGTTATCGGCGTGTCAGACATTCAGGATTCGAGTACCGCGTGGATTCAACAGCTCAAAGCCGGCGAGGCAGAGGCCGCTCTACACTTGTGGGAGAATTACTTTCTCCGAATGGTTGAATAAGCCGGTCAGAAACTCTCCGGCACCAGGGAAACAGTCGCCGACCAAGAAGACGTTGCCCTGAGTACGTTTCTACGCAAGAGCCCGCGCAGGAAAATCTACTAAGCTCTCGGAACAAGAAAACCGGTGGCTCTTGTTAATGGTCATCGCTCAGAACAAATCGACCACAGAAACCGGCAATTGACTCAGCGACTTGTTCAGTCGTGAACCAGGCCGGGGATTTGCAGCTTTGTTGGCAGATGGACGGCAGCCTCAGCGCTAACAACTCGATAATGCCGGTGATCCCGACCTGCGGAAATTTGCACTCCTGAAGCGAGAAGGTTGTACAACCGACGAAATCGCGGCGAGTATCTGTTGTGTTCGCCAGTTTGTCAGATCAATGCCGGAGCAGTGCTCGTCTTCGAGCCCAGCTGAACGAATCAACGCAGGGCGCGTTTCGAATGCTCATGGAGCGCGAGTGAGAGCCTGCAACTCAAAGAGCGGCGGCGCAAGTGAACGAGCATTTTCATCGGATCGCCTGATTCCGCGTCGCGAGATTCTACGGCTCAGGATCCCGTAGTAAGCAGTTCCTTCAGCGACAGAATATGTCGTCCCGCCGATTCCGTTTTCTCAACGCCTGGCCGAAGGATCTGGACAGTGGGAATTCCCAGTTGTAATCCTGCCGCAATTTCGCTGGTGGCGCTGTCGCCAACGATCACCATATCCGTGGTTCGCCAATCGCGAGACTTCACCAGATCGGCGAGAATCTTCGCTTTGCCAATATGAACGTCATCGACAGCATCAATAACGATCAGATCGAACAAGTGCTCGATTTTCAAAGCATCAATTTTTGCCAACTGGATCCCGCGATAACCAGACGTCAGCAGACACAGGAAGTGCTGCTGCGAACGAAGCTGTCGCAAAGTCTCTATGACATCCGGAAAGGGAATCAGAGGATCCGAAAACGTCAGTGTCTGATGGAACTGGCTCCAAATATTAACCAGTCGATTCGGCAATTCATGCTTCGCGGCAACGACGGGAAACGGTATGGACCAGGAATCAAGAAACGCCCGTTCGAGGACAATTTCTCCAACCGCATCAACTCCGCGGTTAGCTGCTCGCATCGCTGCAAACAGTTCTGCTGTCAAGGACTGTGGAATCGATCGGGTCTCAAACAGAGTGTTATCGAGATCGAAGATGAATATCACTGAGCTCATGACGGCTATCAGTCCTCGGCAAAGACTGGCCTGCGATGCGGTCAAGACGAAGAGCGCCGCAAGGGCAAGTAAAGTCCTTCGTCCGTGGCATGACGAACACCCGGTGTCTAGTAGCATCCTTCAGGAAAACCCGCCCGGTTGCGTTCCCCTGTCCACCATTTACCTTCTCAGTCTTCGAATTCTCAGCAGTCTGTCCTCCATGGCAAGCGCTGGAAAACCGCCTGGTTTTGCTACTCTCGCAACAAACACACGTGCTTTTGCCTTTTTGCCGAATATGCAGCCTCATCGGTTCAGCAACAAAGCAGTGGAAGCGATGTGTTCCGCAACAATCGCGTTACGGCCGAACGCCAACTCATGGAAGTCTGTCGGTGCAACATTGCAACCAGACATGTGGCAGGAAGGCAACAGTGGGGCACGACGATGCAGGGAGGCAACATTGCGCTGAGTTCCGGCATCATTCTCTGTCGGTATGAGACATCATTCGTTGGCAGTGAATGTTGCCAACCAGCCAACACATGTTCCCGTTTGGTCGCAGCGCCGTTCGGAGTGCGTCAGTTCGCAACACCTGTGCAAAATTGCCGGACTTATTCTATCGACAAGGAATGCCGGAGCCAGGCTTCGGGCGTTGTTCTTCAACCACAAATTGGATGCCAGCGCCAAATGTCATCGATTCAAGTCCCTCGAAGTTGTCCTCGCCGATATGCCGCCCATCGACTAGTTTGGCATGCCGCCGTCTTTCTGACTGCGTGTTACCGCGGCGACATTTCGGTTTCAGCCGAACCAAAATCACGGCTTATCGAGATGAAGGACGACACTTCGACGTACGTCGGTAAGGTCATTTCAAAAAGCCATGATCACTGCCACATGATGGATCGATTTGGTGTCCTGAGGCATCTTCCGATTTCTCGCCTGAAGTCATTCGAAGTCATGGCTGACAGCTATAGACCCTCATCGACAGGCGAGTTTCGACAACAATTGCAGTCCGAGATTCAAGCCGGTTATGAGATACAAACGTCGGCGCACTACATGGTGGCAGCAAAGAAAGGACGCGCGAAAGTCTACGCTACACTCTTCGAGGAGATTTTTCGGCAGGTTGGAGCCTTTTACAGCATCAGGGGCTTCGAAACAACGGCTCCAGAATTAACTCTGATTGCCATCGTGTTCTCCACGGAAGAGGAATTTAAAGAATACTGCGGTAGGGACGAAGTTCTCTGGTCCAAAGAATTGCGCGGGTACTACTCACTCCGGTCGAATCGTGTTGCCTTATTTGATGACCCAAGTTTGCAGGGTCCTATTGAAACCACTGCAACTCCACGAAGCGCAAGCGATCTTGCTGTACGAAAAATAAATCCAGGCAGCATCGCCTTATCGGAGATTTCTGGACCTGCCACGGCATCTTTTTTTAACAGTGTGGCCTGCGAAACAGCCAACACAATCACTCACGAAGCAACGCATCAAGTAGGTTACAATATCGGTATTCATTCGCGGATGGCAGAAACGCCGACATGGGTCATCGAAGGACTGGCAACCGTGCTTGAAGCACCCGGTGTTCGCACTCGAGACAAGGCGACCGCGTTAGAAAAGGTTAATGTTCAAAGGCTTGAATGGTTCCACGGCGAGTATGCGAGCAGGCGGCAGCCAGGCGATCTCGCAAAAATGATTGCAGACGACGCCTTATTCCGAAATCAGGCTTTGGACGCCTATAGCGCGGCGTGGGCACTTACTTACTTCATGACCGAAAACCCGGCACGATCTCGGCTGTTCGTGCGTTATCTTCGACTGCTTGGTGAGCGGGATCCATTGAAGGACTACAACGCTAAAGACCGACTGAAGGATTTTCAAAGCATCTTTGGGGACATCGCTCGGCTGGAAATTGATTTCCTTCGAAGCATGGACCACATCGAGAATCCGTGATCCATCGGGTCGATCCTTTATGCGTTTTGGCGAAGCAATGAAAGCTTTTGATTCCGCTCGCGATGTATTCCGCCAAAGTTCACATGGTTTTCAGGTCAACGCCAACGCGAATCAGTTCAAATCAGATTCCATTGAAAAATAGCGGAATTGTTTCAGCAACGTCACCCCCCTGCCCTGCTCGCCTTTAGATTAACCTTCCCCATGAAGATCGGCATTGTTAAAACGCGATGGGACCGTTCTAGGCTGCTTCCTCGACCGACAATGCACGGGCTTCAAGTTCCCCGTAAATCAGCGAGCCACGAACAATTGCCGTCGTTGGATCCTGGGCACAGCGGATGGACAGAATTCGTTCGGCAATTTCGTTTTCTATGAACCTCTCCGTCAACAGACTTGCGAAGCCATCGACCATACTCGCCCCGCCGGATAACATCACCGACAATCGCTGCTTCTGCAAGGCGGTCTTGACCGAAGTGGAATTCAGCATTTGCGCAACTGTTCGCGTGATTCGATCCAGAACTACTGAATAGAGTCGCGACATCATCCGCTCGCGATCTCCGATCGCGTTGCGAATGTGCAGATTTCCTTTAAGCTTCCATTGACGAATGTTTTCAATGTCCAGATACGCATTACCCTCTTCATCCCACGTCTGGATCTGAAACTGACGGGCGACTTCCGAATCAATCCAGTTGCTTCCAGTCGCAATTGTCTCGGTCGCCAGAGACATTCCGTACCGGGCAATGCAGATACTCGTCGTTTCTGCTCCCATCACGATGCTGATGCCGGTAAACGTCGCATCGCTGCAAGTCGCCAGTAACGACGCTTCAGCTGGGTTAACGACTAGAGGCAGATAGCCTCGCATTCGAACGAGCCTGGAAAGAAACTCTTTGTTGCTTATCGCCTGGGCAGACTTGTCGCATGGTCCAGGAATAGTCAGAACGCAGAGATTGCGATCGTTCTGCAGGGGTGGCAGCATCGCCTCTGTCAGCACACTCAGCATTTGACGCGCCGGCGCATCGTCAGTGGGAACGAGGCCATCCACAAGCAGCGCTGTGCAAGGAACTCGACTTAGCCATTGTGCTTTGACCGCATTGTTACCAACTACGACCAATGAACCCTCGCACTCTGCGAACGGTATCTGCTCATCGCGAAGTGTTCGGCGATGTTGTTCCGAATTGGCAATGAGAGCGTATTCAGATTTCTCCACATACAGGGAGAGCCGTTCCGGCGCCGTGGGGTTTCGAAACACTGAGCGAATCCAGCAACTGCCAAAATCAATTGCACAAATCATGATTCTGTCCGATCATGGAGGAAATGCAGCGCTCGGTCCAAACTGCCAGCCGCCTCCGGAGAAAGGTTTTCAGATGCCGGTTTGGCGGCTGAACCGGAAACCGGCTCTTCACGCTTTCGCTCACCAGACATGTTCATGTGAGGTCCGGAAAGCTTTGAATGGGCAGCATCAATTCGAAGCCGACGAGGACCGGCTGGGCGACCGAACAATGAGATTCGTAATGGAAGTCTTGTTTCGCAGAGGTCGATCGGAAGTCGATTCTGTAACATGTCTTCCAGATCAGTGAAGTCCTTCGGCGTTTCCCTGACGAGCTTCGAAGTCGGAGCAATTTTTTTGACATCAGTGGGCAGCGATGCGCAGGAAGGATCTGAATCTGGTGTGGTCGAAGCGACCAGTGTCGTTTCAGATGGAGTCAATTCTACAGCAGACAATTTAGTTTCATTTAATGAATCGGCGACAAACGCTTCCATCAGATAACCTGGCGAAGGCGTTGTTTGAGAAGTCCACACGCTGGCCTCGGACTTTTTCGTCTCGCCCTCTGCTAGCGAGGTAGTTGTGCCAGGCATTTCCGTTGCCTGGGTCCCCTGCTGAACCACCCTCCAGTCGCCTCCGAACCACTCGTGATTGGCCACAGGGCTTGAGCCCACGCCAGATAGCGAGGCCGCTGGCAATTCGGAGAAAGTAGCGGAATGTCGCAGCACAAATGCTGCCGTTCGATTGGATTGTTTTCCTTCAGATTCCTCAATATTAACGGCTTCGATTGGTACACGTTGGAGCTGCAGTGGCGTCTGCGGAAGCACAGCAGAACTGTTGGAAAATGCCTGCCCATTGCGATGCTCTGTGGTAACAAGCTCAGCAACATTTTCATCATCAGCACGTAATGAACTCGCCAAAATCAAAGTGCCAGCAAGCAACAACCCTCCAATAAAAATAATGTTCCATGCTCCAATCGAACTTGAATTGGGGGCATTTACTGACTCGTCAGGGATCGGCACTTCAATCGGGGCTTCCGGTGCCGATTCCATGGCAGTGATTGAAGACTGCGGATTTGCCTGGGAAACGGTTCGCAAGGGAATAGCAGTCTCCGGCACATTTGGCGAAATGTTCGAGCTTGGCGCCTGGATTTCGACGTACGACGCAACAGGCTCCTCCAAAGGAAAATCCATTACGTCTGGAATCTGCATAACCGGATTTGCTGAAAAAACGTCCAACGATGCGCCGTTCTGGTGCAGGACATCGGAGAATGCCTGATCTGTCGTTGCCGGAGCCTGAATGACAGGTGAGGCTGCGGCACTCCACTCAGAAAACGCCGGAGCGATTGTTCCGAACCCCCGAAGTGTCGTGCGGCTTTCGCCGCCGACAGTAATGACGTCCCCGTGCTCAACGCGATCAGTCAGTTCCGTCTTTGCCGGCGTTGGTCGGCCTTGAAAGCGACAGACTATTCTTGCTTGTTGACCGGGTGCAGGTAGGTTTCTTGTTTGCTCCAGTACATCACCCAGAGGAACGGTTTCGTCAGGCAAGGCAACAACAAAAACTCCAGATGCTGATCGCACAGACGCGTTCTTCTGGAATAGTCCGGGAATTGGCTTCATCGACTGAACCGCAAGGATGTCCCCTTCCATGACAAGTTCACCCGAGTCTTTCGACGTTGCTGTCATCATTTGCGTCCAAAGAGCACTCTCCTGAGTTCCTCGAAGGACGGACACTGTGACCTCGTCTGATAACAACCCCGCTTTAAGAACTGCCTGGTGAACTGTGGTTCGAGTGTCCGAAGGCAAAGTAAAGTAGTGAGTCCTTACATCTCCAATAACGACATAGCCTGCCTGACTGGAAAACGACGGTGCTTGCCTTGAGGAACCTGGAGGCTGCAACTGTCCGCGAGAGGTTTGTGAAGTCGCAACAAGAGTTGCGATAAGAAGCACGATCTTAAGCCGTTCCATGGCCTGAACCTCGTTTTGACAAAATCTGTCGAAGCTTTCCGGATGTTTTCTTGCGAATCCTTCCAGCGGCAGAATCTGCGCACTTCATCAGTGAAGTCAGAACACATGCCTTCTTCTGGATCGGCATTCAGCAATCCATTCATCATTATTTTCAAGCTACAGACACAAGCTGCGCAGTCTTTCTAAAACAAAAAAGCCCGCACGATCCAAGTTTCCTCGTTCATGCGGGCTGCAATGCCAAGTTTCCTCACAATGTCGGTCCTAGAGAACAGCCTTAATACGAGACAGGAATTCCCGATTGGTTGGAAACTTATCCATGGTCTTTGTCAACTGTTCCATCGCTTCAATGGGATTGAGACTGACGAGGCTGCGGCGAAGCATGGTAATTCCTTCCAGAAGATCTGGGGCAATAATCTTCTCCTCGCGACGCGTTCCGGACTTACTGATATCAATCGACGGCCAAATCCTGCGATCTGCAAGTTCACGGCTCAGCACCATTTCCATGTTGCCTGTACCCTTGAACTCCTGAAAAATTGCTTCATCCATTCGGCCACCCGTGTCAATCAACGCGGTACCGCAAACGGTCAAAGAACCACCTTCGTCAAATCGGCGAGCTTGCCCGAAGAGTTTTTTCGGAACATCAAGCGCTCGAATATCCAGTCCGCCAGTGGCCGTTCGACCAGAACTGCTGGCCTTATTGAACGCCCGAGCCAGTCGTGTGATACTGTCCAGCAAAATAAAGACGTCCTTGCCCTCTTCGGCAAGTCGCTTTGCACGCTCAATGATCAATTCGCTAAGTCGAATATGGCTCTCAACGTCACTGTCGAGTGACGAAGAGATGACTTCGCCCTTTACGTTGCGTCGCATTTCTGTCACTTCTTCAGGACGCTCATCAATCAGCAACACAATCAGGTGGATTTCCGGATGGTTGATGCTGACAGAGTTCGCGATGTCCTGCAGCAGCATTGTCTTCCCAGTGCGCGGCGGAGCCACGAGGAGTGCTCGCTGGCCCTTGCCGATAGGACACAGCAGGTCCATGACTCGCATCGTCAAAGGCCGTGGTCCAATTTCCAGTTTGATCTGCTCAAAAGGATTGATCGCCGTCAGGGTGTCGAAATGCTTAACGCTGAGATACTCTTCAGGAGTGAATCCGTCTATGAGTTCAACTTCTCGAAGTCGCGGACCCTGATTTCGAGTGCCCTGCCCCACATCACCACGAATCAGCACACCCTGACGAAGCTTATATTTTTCGACAAGTGAGCTGGAGACAAATGGGTTCGAGTCTTCCGCTGCATAATTTCGCTTCGGATCCCGAAGAAATCCGTAGCCCCGCGGATGCAATTCCAAAACGCCGTCAAAGGTGCCTTCAACAACTTCTCCCGAAGGCTGGATCGTTCGACCTCTGCGTGGAATCCCCTGATCACGTCCACGACCTGAATCTCTGCCGCCGCGCGGAGGTCCGCTGTCGTTTCGGCGACCGCGACCGCTATCGTTTCGACTGCCACTGCCACTGCCGCTGCCGCTGCCGCTGCTGCCGCCACGACGCCCACGATTTCCATCGTTTCTTCCGCTGTCACTACGTCCACGATTTCCTTCGATCCGTCCACTACCTCCGCCCTGAAAGCGATTGACATCGTTTCGTCCCGGACCATCATTTCGCGGACCGTCATTTCTCGGACCATCATTTCTCGAATTCGAATCTGGACGTCCCGGGCCATCAGAAATCGGACCGTCGGGACCTCGACGACGACGACGACGACGACGACGAGGTCTGCGATCGCCATCGAGGTATTCTCCCTGACGTGGTGGTCCTCCACCTTCCACATCAGAACCTCCCTCTGTGTCCTCACCGTTCATTTCATCTTCGAAATCCTCCGAATCGTCTGTCTGGGCGCGATCATCCGAGTAAACACTTTCACGTTCACCAGAAAAACCTCGACCACCAGAGTATCCACGATCGGACGGCCCACGATCAGCCGCGGGAGTACGGTCGACAGCCGGAGCTCTTTCTGCATTTTCATCAGAGCGATATCTGGATCGACCTCGAGGTCCGGAATTTCGAGGCGGTGCGGCTTCTCTAGGAGCTGGTGGGGGACCATCATCATCACCAAAGTCCAGCTCTTCTGTGCTGAAATACCTCATGCCTGTTTGTGGTTCGACGTCAGCAATCTTTCGCTCGAAACGACTTGACGTTCGCTCATTCCGCTCGTCATCGACTATTGGGACTTCCGCGTCCGATGCAGTTACACGGCTTACTTTTGTCCCGCGACGCGGAGGTCGTTCGCTGCGGATGCGAGGAGCACTCTCCGCATCTGGTTTTTCCGTGACGGGCGATGGCAGCTCGACAGCTGCGGCTGGCTGTCTTTTTTCACGAGGCGGACGAGCTGTCCGTTCCTCAGGCACAACTCCAGAGCCAAAGTCATCATCGCTGACAGCCGGAGTTGAAGCTTCCGGTTCCTCTGCCGCAGGGCGACGTGCTCGTGTTGATGGACGACGCGGTGTTGTTGGGGTGGTGCGAGCCGTAGTGCGACGACGTGGACGTTCGCTGGTTCCTTCAGAATCGGAACTGCTTGTCGGCATAAATCTAAACCTGACTGGGCCTTGTAATGGGGAGGCGTACGACGACATTCGTCAGAGCGCCTGAACGACTTCTCCGGTATCAACAAACCCTGCGATTTCCGGCATTTGCCACGAAAAGAGGTTTGGCAGCGAGCGCCTTGCTCACTGTAGAGCGACCGAAAAAGCCATTAATAAAATGAAGTAGAAGCGCCCTAAGACGCTTAACAGTGACGGGAACAGCAATCGCAGTTCCTGTGGAAACAACGTCGAAGACCCGCTTGATTCGAGAACATCTTCCCTGCCCTGCTCAACGTGCTTTCGGGAACCAGTGCTGAATCTGGGATTCGGAAACTCCAAACCCCAATTTCAACAAACACCTGATCAGGAACCCGAAATCCAAGAGGTCACATCTCGAATGCTTTCGAGAGTCAAGCCTTCAAATGCCAGAAAACTCCGGGAAGACACAAGGTCCGCGGGTGGTTCTCTGCAAGAATCCACCAACCGGAGAGCTCCGACAGCGAATGGAAGCTTCGAATTGAGTTCTACTGAGCAACCGAAACAGTGCATCAAGAACACATGAGTCAGAAAACATGCATCACACAAAATCGCATGCGGCGACCAGAACCACACACGTCATCGCCAACAGCGATCTGACTGGACCCTAGTATTAACGGATCTCAATTCTGTGTCAATTGAACTGTTCGCTTCAAAACGAAACATTTTTGGAGTCGTTTTGGAATTTTTTCTATTGTCTGGCCAAAACTCCTTTTCGGGCCGGATTTGATAAACAATCGGAAACTCGGATCCCGCGATTCCATCCGCAACAATTGCGGAACATTCCCTATGACTATTCGATTCTGGTGCCTTCGATCTGCCGAACATGGAGCGCACTGCGTACCCTGACATATCCAAGTGGATTAAGCTTGAACTGGTCGCGACTATCGAGCGTCTTAAACAAGTAGAGTTTTCGATCGAAGAAAGCACCAAAACGGATGCTGCCGGTAATTGCTCGACTTTCCCGCGTGAGCAAAACAGGATCACAACCAAGATCCTGAGGAGCAAATTCGGCAGGATTGTTGAGAAAGATCTCTCTGTCGGCAGGACTGGCAAAGCGGTAGCGGACATCTCGATAGTCGGCTGTTATATCAGCCAATCCCGGGGTCCATTCGCGTTTCTGATGCAGCCTGACAGGACAATATCCCTCTAAACCAATCAGTGGCTCGACTGGTGAGGCCAAATGGGATTGTGTGAAGGGCGACTCAGCCGCTGTTGTGCTGTCCATAGAGTTCTGTGTCAGCCCTGGCGTTGTCACAGGATCGACTGGCGTGGGAACAGGTGCTTCTGATGGCTTTATGGTGGCGCGTTTCTTGTCCCTGCCTCGCCGTGCAATATCGTTGAGCAATGCAAGGTAACTGGCTTTGCTCATATAGCCAACATGCAATGTCTCCACACTTCCATCATCGAATACCACAACATCACGTGGAACTGTTGATGCCCCATATTGCGATGCCAACTCCGACTCTCGGCTGACATCGATCTGCACAGAAACCAAGCCGGATTCCAATGCGTGCCGAACTTCAGGATCCGGAAATACATTGCGATCCATTTGCTGGCATGGCCCGCAGTACCATGCGTGGAAATGCAGTAAAACGGGAAGACCTTCCTTCTCAGCGGCGGTTCGAGCATCTTCGTACCCGGATTTCCACCCGGGATGTTGAGCATTGCACGGAGAAATCGATATCGTGATCAGCACTGCAGAAACGAGTAACCACGATCGCATGTGAGTCCGCTCCCTGGCAAATGGCAACTTTCTTGCGACTGCCTCACGCGAACATCCCGTACCCTGCCGAATGAAGCAATCAGGCGTACCTATCGGCAGAATTCGCGGCTAAGTCCGAAACAGGATAGTCCGACATTGCAACATATTTTTTTCTTCGGTCGAAAATCTGATTTGTGCGAATGGAGTGTAGTGGCAATTTGTTGCGCATCTACCAATCGCGCAAGAGAGCACTCTGAGTCCGTGATTTGGTGCTCGTATTCACTCAATTCCGCTGATCATTTGGCCTTTGCCGCTTACTGAACGACCCGCACATCCCAGATTTGGAACATGAACGGCGATGGCGATGGAAGATCCCCGGGGCATTGAAAATGCCCGGACTTGTCTGAGATGGCGTGCCCATCCGAACAAGGGCCAGCTTTGTTACGTAGCATTAAACGGTCAATAAGTGACTTTTAAAATCAGCGGTTGAGCGATTGCTCACAGTTTTCACGGAACCGGGCTCGTCAAAAACGGTAATCAGCCCTGACTGCGGAGTTTGCCACCCCTTGCGCACATTTCAAATCTGCAGACTTGCCCGCGCCGCACTTTCCGAATTACCCCGTGACTGAGCCTCGCGGCAGACGGAAGCACGAGCCATTGATCGTTTTTTTGCAAATCGTTTCGCCGCGTCTCACATCTGCATGATGTTCTGCGAAATTTACCGCTCAACTCTGCCCGGCCTTGCGTTGGTCGAGCAGACGTAGGGTTCATCACTTTACCTCAATCGTTTTTCAGCTCTCGCAACGCAGTCGAAGCACGCGATCTCGGCTGAGCCCAGTTTAAGATGCCTGAACAACATTTTTTTCGGCAACGGCTGAAGGCGACTGCTGACGTTCCCTGACCGTTCCCGCGTCGTCGCCGCCAGAACTCTCATGCCATCCCTCGGATACGCTCAATTACTGCATTTCGCTGAAGCAGTGAACGGCTTCAATGACGGTCTTTGGATTGACCTGTAGGTCTTCAGCAATGTGACACACTGAAGGCAGCATTTCTCCTTCAACCAGACGCCGTGTTTCGATCGAAGTTCGCACTTGGTCCATCAGCTTTTGATAGATCAGCACGCTGGGGGGAAGGAATGATTTGAAACATAAGATGGGTATTCATGCCTTGATCGTCACTCTGGCTCAACGCTAAAACGATAGTGTATTAGTTTACCAATAGACATTATCAACATTCGAGATCAACATTCGAGGGTGGGGTCAGCGATCGAATGGAAGAGAACTAAACAGAGCATCGATCTGGACGATCTCTCCGGAGTTTCCTTCAGCGAACGACATCGGTCGCTGAAATCGAAAACCGCAGCTTCTCAGGAAATCAGCAATCTCATCAAACAACGGCTCGCCGGCATACGAAGGCTTGAAGACGGCCTCAAGTAAGACATGCTGACAGTGCTTCAGCAATTCTGTCGCTCCTTTAAGAGCTTCGAGTTCATAGCCCTGCAAGTCCAGTTTCAGCAAAAAGGGTTGCTCGGGCATCGCACCGCGAAACACACTGTCCAGACATCGAACCTGAACTTTGATTTCCGCAATCTCTCGAACACCAGACTCAAGACTATCTTTGGATTGAGTATCAAGGGACAAAATCGACGAAGATTGAGAGGACGAACATCGATGAAGAATTGCCTCGCCGTCGGTTTGTCCCAAGGCAAAGTTATGTAGGACCACTCGTCCCCCAAGATCGGTAAGGTTTGCTTTGAGCTGATCGGCAACATCGGGCAAGGGTTCAAAGGAAATAATTTTGGCGTCCGGAAATCGCATACTCACAGCACGAGCAAACTGGCCAATATTTGCTCCGCCATCAATGATCGTCCTGTAAGCGACACCTTCACGATGCAGGCATTCCGCGATTTTCAAAGAAACCAGAGATCTGGGTTTCGCTTTCAGCAGTTTCGAAAGTCCTCCGGGGATGCTAAGAACTGCCAAAACGGCTTTGAGTTTGCGTACAATCTTCATGAAATCTTTTTCAAGCTCAGTTCAAACAAGTCACGCCGCCCAATTGGGGCGGTAAACTGATTGAGTTTCCTGTCAATCCAACCTCACCCGGACGCTCATTAAAGGTGAGCACTCGTGACAACAGGCCCTGCCAATGAGCAGTCCTGGGCGTCGTCGAAGCCACTTTGGATCGTAGTCCCGAGGATCATTCATTGCAATTGCAAACGGCTGGACGGGCAGATAAGCTCCCAGCGTCGGCGAGGAGGAAAGTCGCTAGTAGCGAAGCCTCCTTTGGTACCAAAAACAAGTGCATTGTCGTAAAGCCGTCATTCGGCGACTGCGGCCTTCTTCTGCGAGCAGAGCCTGCGTTAGCCGTTTCAATATGCGAGTTCAGATTTTCAGTAACCTGTTTGCCCCGGACGAACTTGCCGGGGCATCTTTGTTTACAGACCTCGCGATCTTTCTTCGAGATGCAGGGCATGACGTTCGCGTCACGACGACATTTTCCTATTACCCGGATTGGCGATTGCGTCCCAAGGATCAGGGTGTTCCCTGGCGGGATGAAGAGTTCGAAAGTATTCCAATACGACGAGTGTCGATGTATGTGCCTGAGGTACCGACCGGAAAGGGCCGGCTCGTATCCGACGCCAGCTTCCTATGGTCGCTGCTCAGGCGTGGAAAATTTAAAGGCTGGCGGCCCGATGTCGTGTTGACGGCATTGCCTATGTTGTCTCAGTGCCTCGCTCAAAGATTCTTGTATCGTTTTCAGGGCATCCCTCGACTGATTATTGTTCAGGACTTTGTTGTCGAAGCTGCGTTGGAACTTGGGATATTGAAGATTCCCGGTGCTGCTGGGCTTTTGCATGGAATTCAGCGGTGGGCTCTTCGATCTGCGAAAACAATTGCCACCATCAGCCCCATGATGCTTCAAAAGCTGAATCGCGAATTGGGCACTAATCGCAGGACGGTGTTTATTCCAAATTGGATTCATCAAAGCCTGCAGTCCGAGATTTCGAGGCAAATGGAGGCACCCGCCGAAAGAAACACGATGCATTTGTTTTATGCTGGCAACCTTGGTGTGAAACAGGGCTTGCCTGATTTTCTCAAGCAGTTTGTCAGTGCGGACGCTGCCGGGTTAGGCTGGAATCTGGACATTTGCGGAGGGGGCGGCGAAAAGAAGCGAATCGAAGAAGTGGCAGCAACACTGTCGAGCGTCAATCTCGGACCAGTACTGGATGAACCGCTTTACATTTCAAGACTTTTGACCGCGACAGCATGCCTTGTTACTCAGCGACCTGGAATGGGGGCCAATTTTTTGCCCTCTAAACTGCTTCCGGCCCTGGCAACCGCAACTCCCGTACTGGCCGTTTGTGACAGGTCCAGTCCCTTGGCGAAGGAAGTCATTGAAGGAGATTTCGGTGCTGTGATTGAGCCCGATCGTCCTGATGCTCTGCGTGAATGTTTGCTTCTTTGGAAGGAGCGGCCTGAGATTCTTGCAAAGCTTAGCAAGAATGCCAGAACACGAGCCACAGCCTATCATCGCAACACCATTCTCCCCCGTTATGAGCAGGAGTTAGCTCGCCTCGCCAAGGGCCATGCTGCCAAGTGAGCCGATTTTTCGGTTACTCCCGAATTTCCATCGCACCTCAGAAACCAAACAGCAGGATGGATTTAGATGGATTGGCCGACACAAAATACGCGTCTCCCCCATATTCTCACGGCGACAGTATGGGTTTCGGTTGATATAGTTTCCCTAAAGTCTGGGGATCTATTGAATTGACACCAAGAAACTGCACCGGAAATGGCTTAAAAGGCCGTATAACTCCGACAGGGTCGCTGCGTTGTTGGAAGAATACATCTCCGAATAAGAAAACTTGCCGGCTGCAAGAGGAGTTCCAATGGTGCACGTCTCCGAGTATTTGGATCAACCAGACTAGGGTAAGTGGAAAGGACGCCGACTTTGCCGAAAATTCCGTCGGGGTTGCGTCTACGACGGCCGTTGAGTCAGTTTTTTCGTGCGTTTCGTCTCGGGAATGACTCAAGATGGAATGCTGCAGATTCGGAGAGGAAGTCCCGTCAGAATTCGGAAGCAATAAAACTAGGCTGAAATAGGGAACGTCCCATCTTTCAGGCGGAGAGAACGGATACATGCGAACAGGTACAGGTCACAGCCGGCCATATTTACTTCTGACAGGTGCCACTGGGCTTGTTGGTGGGCTAGTATTGGCGCGTTTGTTGAGTTGTGGACTGTCAGTTGCTGTTCTGGTTCGCGGAAATCGACGTCTATCCGCCGCCGAACGCATCGAGTCCCTGATGCGGCGACTCGAAGAACGATTTGGTCGCTTGTTTGTCCGACCTGTGGTGCTGAACGGAGACCTGTGCAATCCTGGCCTTGGCTTAAGTGAAACTACTCGTCAGTGGATTTCCGACAATTGCGACAGCGTGATCCACTCGGCTGCAAACCTGCTGTTTCGACCGGCCAGTGAACATCCCGACAATGAGCCGTATCGGACAAATGTCGACGGGACTCGCACTTTGCTTGAGGTTCTTTCGAATGCCGGAATCACCGAATGGCACTACGTTTCCACTGCCTACATTGCTGGTATGAGAAGTGGGAGAATACTGGAAAGTGAATCCAATGTAGGTCAGGAATTTGGAAATGACTACGAACGCAGCAAAACGATTTCTGAGCAAATGCTGCAAGAGTCCCCGGCGATTCATTCCTTGACCGTCTATCGCCCGTCGATTGTGATTGATTTGCACCCAACCACAAGTATGCGATCGGATCAGACGATAAACAGCGCCTTTTTAATGTTTCAGGCTCTTAGTCAACGATTTGGTTTGCCAGAACGAGGAGACTGGTTTCGGCGTCTGGGCTTTAGTGGGCATGAGCGAAAAAACATCGTAACCGTCGATTGGGTGGCGACGATGATCGCTCAGATTTATCGCCGACCTGCGTTACACGAAAAGATTTATCATCTGACAAGTCCGACCGGTACTTCTGCAGCCGAATTGGAAGACGGGTTTCGAGCAGCTGTTCTAGAAGGCGGCGTCAAGCTGCCACCTCGACGTGCGGAAGCCACGGCCCTGATAGATGAGCAGGCTGCTCCGTTTGTGGCAGCATTCAAGCCTTATTTCAAAGACGACCCGAAATTCGATCGAGCCAACACTGCCTGGGCGATGGATATCTGCGGCGAATCTGACTTGCCCGTATTGACCATCGAAAAGCTTCGCGACTTTTGTATGCGGCAAACAAAGCCTACACCGCCAGGTGCCGCAATCCGAGGGGATGCGACAGCCTGGGAAAGATTCGTTGTCGGTATTGGACACAATTCTTTGACGAGACCGATTGCCGAAAACGGCGGCCCATGGATTGGAGGGGAGATTTTGGGGCCGGGGGGGGGACAGTGGCTGGTTCAGGAGACAACAAATGGATGGATTGTCTTGGTTGGCAACGCGGGATCGGCCCCGTCACGTTTTATCGGGGCATCGACAACATTTAATCGAATGATTGATGGCCAACTTTCCGTGAGTGCAGCGATAGAATCCGGGTTGTTGATGCTGGAAGTGGAGACCGGCGATGATGGCTTCCCCTGCGCAGCGTCGTTAAGTCAGCTGACAGAACAACTCAATCGCTTGATTGCTGGGGTCCAGAATGCTTCCAGCGATCATTGTCTGCGCTCGGAGGTGGCCTATGTCCGCTGACCAGAGTGATGCGAGCATCCCTGACTCTACGATCGTGATTGTTGGAATTGCATGCCGAGTTCCAGGCGCCGACAGCGTAAGTGAATTTGCCGAACTGCTTTTCAACGCGCGGACTGGATATGGTACCTTGCCTGCCGATCGCTGCGATCGCTCATTGTACTTCGATCCCCATAAAGGAAAGACCGGCAAGTCATACACGACTCTGGGAGGAATTGTTCCCGAACGCCCTTTGAATCGAGAACTATGTCCGTTGTCTGAACAGGAGGAGAGCCTGTTTGATACGGCTCACGTTCAATTCGCGGAAGTGGCTGCCACAGCCTGGAAAAATGCGGAACTGCAGCCAAACGATCGCAGACTGCTGCGCACGGGCGTTTATGTGGGACATTCCGGTGGCACCAAATCGGGCGGTGGTCTGAGTCTGGGAACTCAGATAGAAGAAGCACTTTCGTTTGTTGACGAAATTGATACTTTCCGACAACTTCCGGAAGCGACTCGACGAGTGATTGTTGATGACGTGTCTGCTGCCGTACGTCGAGACCGTCCGTCACGGCGGATTAACGCCGTTCCAAGCTTTCATGCCTATCATGCGGCAGCGCTTGCGGCTCGAGTACTCGGACTGACGGGGCCGCGGTCAGTGATTGACGCAGCGTGTGCCTCGTCGCTGGTGGCATTGGCCCAGGCCATGATGGCCATTCGAGCTGGACGAATCGATAGCGCGATTGTGGGGGGGGCCACCTATAACAATATCGACAATCTGATTTTGTTTTCGCATTCTCAGGCCTGCACGGCGACAGATTCTCGTCCGTTTGATGATGGCGCCAGCGGGCTGGTTAGTTCGGAAGGCTACGTCGCAATTGTCATTACAACTCGCGATCTGGCGGTGAAACATCGTCTTCCAATGCTGGGAGTCGTTCGCAACGTTGGCATGGCGTCCGATGGCAAAGGGCGAAGTCTTTGGGCACCACGGATGGAGGGTCAGGTACTGGCGTTGCAGCGAGCCTACAACAACTCCGCTCCGCTCGACATCGACTACATGGAAGCTCACGCAACCAGTACTCAACTGGGTGATGCGACGGAGTTGGAAACATTAAAACAATTGGCATCAAAAAGTGAGGCCTTTCCGAAAACTCGCGCGTTGCAGGATCGGCTTCTGCTCGGAAGTGTAAAGTCCAACATCGGTCACACTTTGGAAGCAGCCGGTCTGATTGGCGTGGTTAAAGTTCTGCTGGCAATGCAGCGACGACAGATCCCGCCGTCTCTGCGTTACGAGAATCCCAACCATAATTACGACTGGACAACGGCTCCCGTTCGTGTCGTATCCAAAATCGAAGCATGGCCCGAGCGTTCTCTGCATCTGCGACCTCGCCGCGCGGCAGTGAGTGCATTTGGGATTGGGGGCCTGAACGCACATGTTGTCGTAGAAGAAACGGCAAACACTGAGCGGAGATCGTCGCCGGCCGAATCTCTCGGCCGACAATCTTCGATTTCAGCAGAGCCCATTGCGATTGTCGGTCGAGGCATCGTTGTGGCTGGCGCAAAGAACCTGACTGAATTCCACGCAGTGCTGAAATCTCCTCATTCATTCATCAGCGAAGCCCCGACCGATCGTTGGCGAAAAAAGTTGGGTGTGACTGCCAGCGCAGGACCAGCAACCTATCAGACTCCGCATTGTCGCGGAGGGTTTATCACTGAATTTACGTTTGATGGTGCTCGTTATCGGATACCGCCCAAGCAGGTGCAGCAGGCAAATCCCGTTCAGATGATGTTGATCGACGCGGTTTCGCAGGCATTAGCGGAGGTCAATGTGCCTCGAAGTGCCGAAGACGGACCGCTCGGTTCGAGCAAGTCCGCGATGGCAACTGAATTCCCGTTCGATCGACAGCGCATCGGAGTTGTTATTGGAACAATCTTTGGCGGAGAATTCGGCGACCAACTTCAGGTCGGCATGCGACTTCCGGAAATCTGCGGACACTTGACTAATGCCATGCAACAACGGGGCGTGTCACTTGGTCTCGCTCAAAAGACTGCTGATGAATTCCGGCAGATTGTCCTTAAGAACCGCCCTGCCCTGCTGGACGAAACCGGAAGCTTCACGGCCAGCACATTGGCCTCACGCGTTGCGAAGACCTTTGACTTGATGGGTGGTGCCTGCGCTCTCGATAGTGACGACACTTCCGGCCTTGCAGCGCTGGCAGTAGCAGCCGACCAATTGCGATCCGGAACGTGTGATATGATCGTATGCGGATCGGCACAACGATCAATGAGCCTGTCAGCCTTCGAGGCTCTGGACATGAGCGGCCGCCTGGTTCGATCCGGGTGTATCGAGGATGTGCCCGACGATTGTCAGCAGATCCTTCCCGGAGAGGGCGTTGTTACGCTGATGTTGTGCCGATTGTCGGATGCAAAAAGACTTAACCTGGCAGTTCATGGAGTTCTCGGTGAGGTAGGACAGCAAAAACCGATCAATCGTGCCAGGAACCAACCGTTCGGGAGAGGTTCGACTACGTCGTCATCGATGTCCGAAATGGGAACGATGACTGCGGCGGATGCGGCAATTGTGCGAAAAATTGGCTATCTTTCCGGAGCCCATTCACTGGTTCGGATTGCTGCCGAGACATTGAAACAGGACACTTCCCCGCAGGCTGATGCGGAGTCGTTTAGTCATCATGTGGAAGTCGCAACAAGAACCGTCGATGGCATCGCGATGCGGGCAGATCTGCAGATATGCGTTCGACAGAAAGTTCTTCCCACAAAGCTTGTCCCACACCAGAATCCTGCACACTTACTGAATCCTGTATCCTCGATCATTCAAGTAACTTCAACGATGACGAAACCCCTTGCAACATCCAACCACCTGCTGGAAAGCATCCGGTTCGCGGCAACGTCCGGTGCTGTGCTTCTGCAATTGTTCAAGGATGTTCTGAACCAGCCTGATCTCGCATTTTCTGCTCGGCAGATCATTCGAAATCAGGATTCCGTGTCTTCCGATGCGTCCGGGTTCACCAACGCCGACGGTTTCCGAGCCATCGTTCTTGCGAGTTCTGCCGGGCAATTGCGGGATCGAATTACGGCGGCTATTAAGGCCGCTGAATCCGGTCGATTTCGAACGGTGCTGGATCGTGAGAGGGTGATCCTCTGGCAGACGAAGGAGTACGCCGCTCGCGTCGCGTGGCTGTTCCCCGGCCAGGGTTCCCACTATGTCGACGCTCCTTCGGTACTTTCTGTCAGTGAGCCTGCACGTCGAACATTGTCACTTGTTGACGAGCTGTTTGCGTCCAGCAACCTGCCTCGGCTTTCCAGCGCCTTTGGAAACGCTGCGATTAAACCGGGTGAAGACGTATGGTGGGCTCAGGCATGGGTACTTGGTGTTTCAGCAGCGTTGATCGAAGCACTGAAAGCGGAAGGCTTGCGTCCTGACGCTGTGCTGGGCCACAGTTTCGGGGAATTCACAGCATCACTTGCATCCCATGTAACGACACTGCCGCAAACAATTGAACTTGCCAGGCATCGAGCGAACTCCGTGATGTCACACATGCGAACAGCAGGAGGTCTGCTGTCCGTGCGAGCGGCTGTTCACGAAGTGGATTCCATCCTGAAGTCTGCGGCGCTTCCGGTTTATGTGACTCATTTGAATTCGCCGAAGCAGACGGTCATCGCGGGCAGTCGCGATGGCATCGCAGCTGCCAAATCGCTCCTGGATCGACAAGGGTTGGCAGCAATGTCGATTCCAGTTCCCGCGCCGTTTCATACACCGCTTTTGGCCGAAGCCGAAGAGGCGTTTGAACGCATGTCCGCGTCCGTGCCAATGCGGCCTCCTGTTTGTGGCTTCCTGTCCGCAACAAATGTGCAGTATCTTGCCGAGCCATCGGGAATTCGACAAAGTCTTGTTCGCCAACTAACACAGCCTGTCATGTACATGCCTTCGATTCAACGCATGCTCGGAGAAGGTTATCGGGTCTTCCTCGAAGTTGGACCGAACGATGTCCTGACCCGGATGAATCGCGACATCGTTGAGTCGCAGGCGTTGTGCCTCAGTCTTGATGTTCCTGGCCAGCCGTTTGCCGAACGCATCGCCATGGTCCATGCAGTGATGGAATGCGCTGCTGATGGGGCCGCTGGGGCGACATCGACGGTCCGAATTCCGAGTTCTACAACCTCCAAACCGCTATCGACAATTGCAACCACAACCTCCTCAGCCGTAGAGGACACTGTGTTCGATGTGACGAAATCGCGGCGCACGGTGCGGAAACCTTTAACTGCAGGCGTGGATGAAGCAACGATTGCGTCCACAGCGAATATCGTGGCGATAACAACCGTTTCTGCAGCTTTCGAACCATCATCCCCGCTGAAGTCCGTTGCGGCCGAATCGATTCTTCATGCACCGGCGGCACCCGCGTTTTCAGATGCCCAGCTACGCACCTATGTTCGAGATCTGGTGATCGAGCTGACTGGCTACTCACCGGAGATCATTGACTTTGAAGCCGATTTGGAAGCTGATCTGGGTATCGACAGCATCAAGAAGGCTCAGATTCTTGGCGAGTTGGGCGAATGGATGGGACTGACGGTTCGACCCGAATTGTTGCGGCTTGATTCTGTTCGCACTCTGGATGATGCAGTTCGAGTCGCGCAGAAACTGGCTCAGGACGCAGGTGTCACTTCTCAGCCCGTTACTGTACTCGTGGCTCAAGCGACATCAACCGCGCAGCATGATCAGTCCGTTCGGTTTGAATCGTCTGCTGCCGCAAGAATTAGTGCGATGTCTGAGGCCGAACCAGATTCCGCTCACACAACACGTGGCAGCCTTCTTCCTCCCACTGATCGTTTGGATGCTTTATTGATCGACTATGTCGTGGATCAAACCGGATATGCTCGTGACATTGTGGACATTGATGCTGATCTGGAAGCCGATCTGGGACTCGACAGTATCAAGCTGGCGCAGCTGATTGGCGAGATGCGGGAGCAGTTCAATCTTGAGAGTCTGACGTTGGAATCAATCGCTCAAGCCAGATTCCGGACACTCCGCGGGATACGCGAGTTTCTGGTGACACATGCCAATGCGACGGGCAATGCAGAAACGCTTCCTGCTGAACAAATGCAGCGGAATAGTGCCGGTGGTGATTCCAGCCTGGCAAGTCAACCTGCCGGCACGCCACGCCACCATGCATCAAACGAGAATGGCGTTTATTCAAATGGCCATACAATGGCAGGCAGTTCTTATACCGGGAACGGAATTCCAACGGCAGACAATCAGGCGAATGGACATGGCAGAACATCGGCTTCATCGACGATTGTTGCATCTGTACGTGGAACCGAACCTGGCGATGAAGCAGATCCCAGTTGGGCTCAGTGGTTGAATAGCTCGAAGGGCCAGAGTCAGTCGGCTGAAGTCCTTGTAGAATCAGGACGACAGCTTGGACAGCAACATCTGCCGGCAATTCGGGCCGCACTTCGCTCGATCGTTCATCATGCTGCAGCGGCCCCAGTCGCAGAACGACAATGGTCTGTGGCGGAAGCAGCTCATCTGAAAGGAATCGCCGCCGGAGCCGGTGTCGCAGAAGCATCCGTGCGACTTGCAGCTTCGCTGGTTCTGCACCGCAGTCATTCACCAAACCTCGAGGCCGTTCGGTCAGTGTCTAAGACTGAGAATCCATCGGTAACCCTCAAATCTGGTACGGCGGAAACTGGCAATGATTTGAGGCAGCCGACGTATCGCTACGCGTTGAGAGTTGTGGCGGCCCCACGTCGTGCTGGAATGCCGCCAGTGCCAGAACTGCACGGTGCCGTGTTGATTCTTGGAGCCAACGCATTGGCAGATGCGATTGCTGATCGAGTTCAGCAACTTGGCCAGAAGGTATTTGTGCTCAGCACCTCTTCACCAATTAAGCAGATTGAGAAAACTCTCGCTGATTTGTGGCAACACACACCAACACCTCATTTGTTTCTCACGATGGCGTTCGATGCGGAGTCTGCAAAAACTCTTCATGAAGCAGACTGGAAACATAGACGTGCCGCCGCTTTGGAAGCCCCATTCAGAATCTGTCAATTGTGGATGCAGCGAACGATTGATGCCCATCTGATGGAAGATGCCAGTGTTGTCTCTGTGACACAGCTGGGAGGAGACTTTGGATTCAGTGGTCAACGGGTGCGTTCGATCGAAGCGATCGGTGGACTGGTCAAGGCCATGCTGATCGAGTCGTGGATGCGTGGCTTTCGGACCACACCGATGAAAGTGATCGACATATCGCCGGAGATGACGCCACAAGAAATCGCGAGCGGCGTCCTCCAGGAACTGGCAGTGCCGTCCTATGACATGGAGATTGCCTTCCGATCGTCGTCTCGTCCACTGGAACCCGAACGATTATCCGTTCAGGCTGTGGTGGCTCCGCTGAAGGAAACGAGTGTTCGCCCGACAAATCGAATTACTCGAGGTGGCACCTGGATCGTATCCGGGGGCGGACGTGGCATCACAGCGGTAATTGCGATGACGCTGGCACACAAATACGATTTGAAATTGCATCTGCTTGGAACAGCTCCCGCACCAAACCTCAGTGACGAGTTTGTGCGGTTGGTCGAAGTCGATCGAAGTGGTGTTCGTCGTGGACTTATGCAGGAAGCATCTGCCAGGGGCGAGAATCCTGTAGAAGCATGGCGAAACACTGAGAAGGCGATCGAAATCAACGTCACGCTGCGTGAATGCAAAAGGCAGGGAATCGCTGCCACTTACCACTGTTGTGATGTTTCTGACTTCGCAGATGTCGGAAATACCATTCATCAGATTCGCCACAAAGCTGGCCCGCTGAACGGAGTGATTCACGGCGCGGGAGCCGGACAGGACGCGAGATTTGATCGTAAGAGACCAGATAAAGTGGAAAAATGCCTTCAGGCTAAGATCGACGGTTCACTGGCGCTGATGCAGGCAACGAATTCCGACCCACTGGAATGCTTCGTCACTTTTGGCTCCATCAGTGGCCGCTTTGGAGCCAATGGCCATACCGATTATTCTTTGGCGAATGATATGATGGCAAAGATCGTGGACCGCTACCGAAGCGATCGGCCAGACGTACGCAGCTTCACCTTCCATTGGCACGCCTGGGGCGATATCGGGATGGCAACCAAACCGGAGGCAAAGCTGGCTTTGGAGATGATTGATATGGAGTTCATGCCCGCTCGTGATGGCATTGAACACTTCATGCGAGAGCTCGAGTTGGGCGGAAATGAGCCTGAGGTATTGATCACCGATGAGAGTTATTTTCGAAAATTCTTCCCGGCCGAACGATTATCGCCGACAGCCTCATCAAAGGAAACGCTTCCATTGCCCTTGATCCCTGGAACTGTCACTCACCATTCGGAAGGGGTTTGTTCCAGCGTTGTGACACTGAATCCCGTGGCTGACCGTTTCCTGTCCCAACATCGTGTGCAGGGACGACCGACGTTACCGTTTGTTGTGGCACTGGAATTGATGGCAGAGGCCGTTCGCGTGCGAACAGGTGATTCGTCCGCTGGAATCTGCACAGAAGCCCGCGCACTGCAGGCCATTCGTTTTTCTACAGATGATCCTCTGGCCGTGACTATACAGACTCGCCCAGCACCGAATGGTGCGATCGAATGTCGATTATTGGCAGATGTGCGCCGTCGTGATGGACGAATGGTGGAAGAAGACCGTGAGTTTTTTAAAGCGGTGTTCAATGAGCGAACTGCCGGTAACATTGGTTCGTCGGCAGCGGCTTTTTCTCGACCACTTAATCCCGTGTGGAAGCGGATTGAATATGGATCTCCTGAAGGCCTGATCTATCATGGTCCAGAGCTTCAGGAACTTCGCGAAGTCTTTGATGATGGACAAACCGTGTTCGGACGGATTGCGGCATCAGCACCTGTCCAACTGTTTGGTGGCTCTCGAGCACAAGGCTTCACTGTCCCATGTGCCACGATGGATGCCTGCTTGTATGCCATCGGTTACACCGCCTGGCATCGGCATCAAAAGCCTAGTCTCCCTGTGCGATTTGACCAGATCGACTTTGGCCGAATGCCGGATCCAGGGGAACCATGTCTTGTTCGGATTCAGCAGACTCATCTCTCCGAAACTGGTGCGGTTTGGGATTTTCAGTTGCAAGGACACAATGGTGATCGACTAATGACAGTTACCGGATATCGCATCGGCTGGCTGAAGAGCAGTTGACGATTAAGTCCCGGACGTCGTAAGGTCGGCATGAATAATCTGCGATTTTTTGAACCTATCAATGTACCAGTCCCCCGTCGCATTTCAGGCACCTCTTTCTCCGCGAAGTTATTTCGGGGACGACGCCCTTGCACGGGAACTCAGCGATACATTTGAAACCACCTGGCAGTTAGTCGGATTGTCTTCTTCCGTCGGTAAGCCGGGCCAGTATTTGTCGGCAACAATTGGCAATGTTCCCGTTTTAGTTCGAAACTTTGATGGTCAATTAGTGGCCCTGCGAAATGTCTGCAGTCATCGTCACTGCAGCCTTGTTTCGCTTCCACTCGGAAAAAGCGAGAAGCTGAAGTGTCCGTTCCATGGATGGGAATTTGGCTCCGACGGTCGAACTCGCAAGATCCCTGCGGCAAAGAATTTCCCTGAACTGGATCGCGAACGATATCGCCTCGCCTCATTTCCCGTGGAAAAATGCGGCGATCTGCTGTTCGTGCGAATCGCCCATGAAGGGCCGTCACTGCGGGAATGGCTTGGGGACTTGTTTGATCGATTTGAAGACTGGACTATGGCTCCGTTCTGGAAGCCGACAGTTTCCCGACGGCTTCCATTGCCGGCGAACTGGAAGATCCCCGTCGAAGCCTCGCTGGAGAGTTATCACATTCCCGAAGTGCATCCAAAGAGCTTTGGCGAAGATCCGGGAGAATCCAGGAGTGATCATGTTTTTGCGGAGTACTCTTCATCATTCTTTACATCGTTTAATACGCCACGCTTCATCGACAAGGTTTTGAAGGTTTATGAAACCTTTATACTGAAGGTGCTTGGTGTACCGTTCACGGGGCAATATGAACATCACCATGTTTTTCCCAACTTGTTGATCTCACACACGGATTCCTTGACTCTCGTGCAGGTTGTCCGACCACTCAGCGGAGCAAGTTCAGTCGGAGATGTCTGGCAGTATGGTCGTCTGGCAGTCCGTCAGAATCCTGTTTCCAAACTGACGGGCTACCTCTGGGGAAGATTCACGGGCTGGCTCTCGTACCAGATCCTGAAGGAAGACATTCGAATTTTCTCGCACATTCAGCGAGGAGAAACTGCCGCAACGGATCATTCCCTGCTTGGGCGATGTGAAGAGCGACTTTACGCGTTTCAACGGTTCATCGCGGATCAGATTCGGCGGGAGGACTCAAACAGTCTGAAATCAGAATCGACAGCAGATTCCGCATCATGTGCCAGTGAGGAAACCTGCGTGCCCTTGACGGAGACCGAGTGATGATTGATTTGAATGGTAAAGTTGCACTCATTACAGGCGCGTCCCGGGGTATAGGTCGAGCTTGTGCGGAATCGCTGGCGGCCTGCGGAGCGTCTGTCATTGTTAATTTTCTGAATTCAGCCGATGCCGCGAAAGACGTTGTCAGCACCATTCAGAATTGCGGCGGACGTGCGATCGCTGTGCGTGCTGATGTGTCGGAACGAGATGATGTTCAGGCGATGATCGATGTTATTGGGGAACACTTCGGCAAACTGGATATCGTTGTCAGCAATGCGGCTGCCGGTGGCTTTCGGCCGCTGACTCAGGCAACCCCGGCAAGCTTTGATTCTATTCTAAGGATAAACACAGCACCGCTGCTGTGGTTAACACAAGCGGCCCTGCCATTGCTTCAGGCTTCAAAAGAGATTTCTCGAGTCATTGCTATCTCAAGTCATGGATCAATTCGCGGAATTGCGAATTATGGGCTAATTGGAACATCTAAGGCGGCTTTGGAGAGTCTCGTGCGACATCTGGCGTTTGAGCTTGGACGCTCAGGCGTTAACTTTAACGCAGTGATGCCTGGAATCGTCGCGACGGACGCCATTAAGACTTTGCCTGGCTCTGCGGGAATGTTGAAGTCTGTTCAGGATGAGATTCTCGTAAAGGATCGAATGCTGCAGCCTGCAGACGTAGCCGGGACAGTTTTGTTTTTGGCCAGTCCATTAAGCGAGTTGATCCAGGGGCAGGTTATTATCGTTGACGGAGGGATTAGTATTCGTGTCTGATTTAATGAGTAGAAACTGTGGCCTGAAAAACTCCTCCACCAGGATGTCAGCGTGACGGGTTCCATGTCGGCAATCCTGCTTGAATCCGCCTCGGGAAACCGTGCTACGGCCGAAAATCCTCCTTCGGTTTTCCCATTGCCACTGACCGCTCTGGAAAGATTTCTCTTTCAGTGCGATACCGTTGATTCGCCAATGGTGATTCGAGTCGTCCTGAGGTTTACTGAAACATGCGACCTGCGGATCTTTCTTGATACGCTTGATCAGGCGATCTGTCGACATCCGCTGATGAACTGTCGCATCATTAAGCAAGGGCGAAAACTTTCCTGGATTGAGGGGCCTGCGGCAAAACCGCTGGTGCGTCACTTAAGTGGCTCTGTTTTCGAACCATTTTGTGAACCCGTCTCTCAGTCGATTGACCTGACTGTCTCCACTGGGCTCTCGACTGAGATTCGCTTTCTGGATGACGGTATGATTGTGGTTATGGATGTGCATCATGCCATCTCCGACGGCAATGGGATGCGACAGGTAATCACGGACTGGCTGCATCTGTATCATTGCCAAATGACGGGCACGACTCCACGATTGCCACTAATGGATGTGCATCGCCTTCAGCAACGGCATCGATTTCCTCAGCCAGTTGCTGTGGAGCCTATCAGCTTCCAGGACGGACTCAGGAATTTCCTGGCTACCGTGCGCGGACGTACTGCCCGATGGGTCAATACAAGAACTCTTAAGCCTTCTTCAAGAGCGGCTACGGGGTCCTGCTGCGTCGAACAAACGCTTTCCAGAGAACAATATGACGCAATTCAGCAGAGACTGGTCGCATATAAGGTCACGTTGAATGATCTTATGATTGTCTCGTGCATGAGTTCATTTGCCAGGTTAGCACCAGAAGGATCATCTGACCATCGCATCACAGTGCTTAATCCCACTGATCTTCGACTTCCTTCCGATCGATTTCTCTCGGCTACGAATCGGTTTGGCTTCGCATTTCTGCGACGCAAGCGTTCTGACTGCCTAAACCCAGCCAGGCTTCTGCAGTGCATTCACGGAGAAATGACGTACATCCGATCCCGATATGTGGGTGTTGAATTCATCAAGGGACTGGAAACAGCCTCAAAAATCCCAGGTGGCGTTGATTTCTTTCGAAAACTGGGCCTCTTCACTCCTTCACTGCAGTGGACCTGTCTGGGCGATATCACGCGAGGTGCCCGACGACTGATGTCGTGGAAAGATGGTGTTCTGAGCGCCGGCGGATTAAGGCTTGAAACGGCAACTGCGTTCGCAGCTTTTGCCGAGAATGTCCCATTAAGTGTCGCGACCTGCGAAGCGGGAACACGAATCACTCTGACTGTCAGGTCATCGCTGCGATTTGTTACACCAGAAGAAACTCATCGATTTGCAGACTCGCTCGTTCACCAGTTGTGCACATTTGAATTACCAGCCTCGGAGCCTTAGGGCCTGAGCCAAGAGGAGAAGCAAGGATGCTGAGCAGTTCTGCCGGATGGCTTTTCGGAGTCATTTCGATAACGCTGATCTGGTTATTCCTTCTGATCAGAAAGGGACCAACTCAGGCCCTGGGTGCAGCCGTTGCTCTAAGCTTTGTGTTTCCGGTCTGGGCGACTATCGATATTGCCGAGGTTCCGTTCACAATACAGACGACGGTCCTTTGTATTGCGATGCTGGGATATGCCATTCATCCGCAGGGAAAGATTATCTCCCCGCTGACCCTGCTCGATTTCTGCATCGCCCTGATGTACGTCACCCATGTACTCGCCGACACTTTTGCAACTGGCCTGACACCTTCGTTGCCTTTACTGGCATACGGTGAATGGGCTCTGCCATACGTGGCCGGCCGCTACGCCGTGCGAAACGAAGAGGATCTGCGATTCATCGCACCATGGATTGCCGGCAGCCTTGCCTTCCTTGGTGTCGTCGCATTAGTTGAGTCTCTGACAGTCGTCAACCCCTTCGAAGTAGTCTTTGGAAATCGTCCCGTAGAACTGGGCCACCGTGCTGCTCGTCGATTCGGTTTTAAACGAGCCTTTGGCCCTACCACACATGCCATCTACTTTGGCATGATGATGATTGTTCTGATGCCATGGCTGGTGTGCCTCTGGCAAGCGGCCAAAACTCGTCAGGCGAAAATTCGTACCGCCGTTGCCGCTCTGCTTGGCATAATTGGCTGTCTATCTTCGGTTTCGCGTACTCCGATCGTCACCCTGCTTATTGCAGCCGCCATTGTGACTGTCGTTCGCTTCCGAGCTCTCAGATGGCCGCTGGCTCTTACGGTGGTCGCGGCGGTTGTGGGATTCCTGATGTTTCCAAATGAAGTCACAGATACGGTAAGTCGCTGGACTGGTGGTGGTGAGCGAGTTCGGCTGATCGAGGTCGACGGTAAGGCTGTGGAAACTTCCAGCAGTCGTAGTCGGCTGGTTTTGTTCACGGCTTATTCCAAGGCTTTGATTCAAGGGGGCTTAACGGGGTATGGAAGCAAGGCGGTGTCAAAATTTCCACCGGAGATCCCTTATATGCAGGGAAAGTCGGAAGCCACGGAGGTCAAGTCCATCGATAACGGTTACGTATTGCTCACGCTCCGATTTGGCTGGCTGGGAGGCGGTTGTTTTCTACTGATGTTTCTGACGGCCGTCTTTTCTGCCGTTCTTCTGCATCTTGATCGACCTGACCGATTATTTGCCGCTTCTGTCGGATCACTGCTGCTGGTAATCGCAGCTTTTGGCATGTTTCTGGTGTGGATGAGCTACGATTTTGGACTAGAGATTCTCTGGACATTCGGAGTACTGTCTGGACTTTCGTCGTCTGGCATTCAGAATCGCCGGTCGGGAAGCCGTTTGTATCGATGACCATTCACCTGTATGGGCCTCTTGCAGTACTTTCTGACAGCCACCTATGGCTGGCTTCGTTTCATCCCGATGCTTCAGACGATCCAACGACTTTGCTCGAAGACCTTGCTTTCGCTCAGTTGGATACTCGCGATCTGCAGCGATGGAATCAATTCAGGCCACTCGACAAGAAAAGGCAGTTTTTGAAGTCGCGAGTTGCCGTGCGAACAATGTTGGAACGAGAATTGGGGGCCGAAGCACAGTGTCTGTTTCTCAGGCCGAACCCCCGTGGGCGACCTTTACTCCAGGACAATAATGGTCAGGAGCGATATCAAATCAGCCTGTCTCATTCGGGCCCCCTGATCGCCATCGTTTTCTCAACTGGCTCGGCAAGCGTGGGAGTTGACATCGAGACTATGCAACGAATTCGAAAAACAGCTCTTCAAAAAGCGACTCTTCGCGACGAAGAACTGGAGTGGATGCGCCGAACAGGAGTCTCTGGGGACCTAGGAGCCCTGCTCTCTGTTTGGACCGTCAAAGAAGCCGTTTGGAAAGCATTGGGCGGTCCGGAATCCATCACAGCAGCGAACCTCACGACAAACTATGACAATGAAGGTGCAGTCTCTTGTGTCCTTGATGGTGAAAAAGAAGGGGATAAGATGCAAGTTACTCTTTTTGGTTCGCCTGCTATGTTTCCATTTTCAACGCCCAATTGGATGCCAATCAAGGACGACGTTTTTTCAAACGTTTCGTTTCTTGGTTGCGTCGCTCAGAAATAATGGGGAGAGTGGTTCCGCACAGGAACCCCTCATGGAGCAAAAAATCGTCTCCCAGTGACTGAGACTTCCCGCTAGTATTCTGCGGTCGGAGATAGAGTGTTGGGCGTGGGGCCAATCAAACAGGACCTGAGAACCAGGCTTCCTGGACATTTCGGGACCACTCCAGCCACTCTTATAGACCGGCGACGGATACCGAAAGTCGGTCCGTGAAGTTGTTGCGATTCGTCTACTACTTCGTTTCTCATGAGTCCAGATATGAAGCCCAATAAGATCCTGATTCCATTCACAATTGCGATGCTGGCTCTGACGGTCGCAAATGTGGTCAATCATCTTGACGCAGATCGTGCCTCCAGCCCGGATCCAAACGTGGGCGGTTCAACCAATACGGTCCCCAGTCAGTCTTCGGCTGGCCGTTCGTTGCTGAACGAATCCAAGTCGCTGATCGTAACCGGCGTGAGTTCCAGGATTCCGATTGCCGAGGATTACAAACTTATTAGTGCAGTCCCGTGGGACCTGAAAGAGATCTCCAGACTCTTTCGAGATGCCGGCGCAGAGCGTTCTTGTGAACTTCTGGATGTCGGAGCAGACGTGGTTCAGCCACTGCTGGATGCCATTCCCAATATTGCAGGACCACTGGGACGACGTTGCGCGTTTTCGATTCGCCTTCAGGTGGGCAAAGAACTGGGCGAAGGACTGCCAAGCGTGACACGCGGAATCATCGAAGACTACCTCAAGTCACATCAGCTCACTATTCAACCGACGTTTTATTACAACGAACAGGGTAAACTGATCCTGAGCCCGGTGATTCGAGCTGCCTTCGTTCGGATCGATGTGCCGGAACAGGCATCTCCAGCAGAATCGATGATCGCCACTTCTATCAGGGAACTAAGAACTCTTGGCACTTACTGGAACGACACGGCAACATTCACCCCAGCCGACTGTCGAACTCTTGTGCTTGGATTCCGATACACTCTGGATGTTGAGGGAGTGGCCGCGAAGCCAAACGCTCAACGAGAATTCGAACTGGTATTCTTGCATTTGCTTCCGGAAGCCACGTTGCAGAATCCAAAGCTGGCCGTCTTTGCAACTTCGGATGCCCGCACTCAGTTTCACTTACTGGAAGAATCAAATCCGGCCACGGTTGAACAATTGGCCGCGATTACCGCTGATGTGCGTTTTGCCGACTCAAAAATGATGGGAATGTATCCCGAAACTCCTGTCGTCACTAAGGTTCGGCACAGAGCATTATTAAGCATTCCTGCCGAATTGGTGCAGTCTCAGATTGAGGGCCTCGCCGGAAAAGGACCAACCGGTGGATTCTCCGGAGTTCTGGACGAGTTGTATGCAAGAGCAATGGGAACTGCCATAAGCAGCGCAGCCTCCCTCTCAGAAACGGAGCCCGTCAACGCACTGGAAGCAACACCTGGTCCCATCGAACCTACACCAAATGAAACCGCAGACCCGGGCCGTCGATAAGCAGGATTCGTATCTGCGAACAGCCGCAGCGTTCGCCTTATTCTACTTGCGCTGCCTTTGATAAATCTCGGCCAGGACATCTTCTACCGATTTGAATTTTTTACCAGCGTGCATTACGGTTTCAATGCGTTCGCGTGCGTCCACCGGATTGTGGCCTACACTGATCAGAGCCTCATAGGTCTCCGACATCAGGTCGGAAACGCCGTCCATAGCATCAGGGATCTTTGCCGCGATCATCAGTGCAAACTTTGTCATTTTGCGACGAAGCTTTGCGACTATGCGTTCGCCCATCGCGGGACCAATTCCGGGCAGAGTGCTAAGTGTCTTGACGTCTTTTTCTTCAATAGCCTCGGCAATCTCGCGAACCGGGCGAATCATTGCTCTCAAAGCCTTCTTAACGCCTAGTCCATCAACCGAACAAACAAGATCGAAGAACTCCAACTCCGCTTCATTCATAAAACCTATGATGCGAGGCGTCAATCGACCCTGCTGCGGGTTACCTTCGAGGTATTCAATCGTCCGAAGGCTTACCTCTTCGTTCAGCTTTGACTGCAATTGGCGACGGACTATATCCGGAAGCAGAACCTCGTAATCAAAGCCACCAATTCGAATTGTGGCGCAGAATTCATTCAGACCAACGAGTTTACCTGTCACGCGAGTAATCAACGAACACCTCGAAGCAAAAATTCACGATACGTCGGACAAATCAGCTTATGCGGCGAATCTGACGGAATGATAAAGACACAAGGCAACGGCCGATGCATCAGCCACGTCGTTTGGTTCCGGCAATTCAGCCAGTTTTAGTTCTGCCTTAATCGCATGCTGCATTTGATCCTTGGGCGCTTTTCCACTCCCAGTCAGGAGACGCTTCACCTGAGCGGGAGTGTAGTGGATCACCGGGATTCCCGCTTCCGCAATCACCATCAAAATCGCGCCTCTGGCATGAGCCAGCAGGAGAGACGACTTCACGTTCTGGGCGTTGGAAAACACCTGTTCGATGGCAACGATCTCCGGCTTAAGTTCAGCAAGCACCTCTCGCAATCCAACGCCTATTTCCAGCACTCGCTGGTGAAGGCTTAGTTTTTGCGTGGACTGAATCACTCCGCCTTCCCGCAATACCGGTCCTCGAGACGTGCGTTCAATCAGAGCGTAGCCTGTTCGATTGAGTCCCGGGTCAATACCAAGGTATCGAGTTTGCGACGGCATGAGGTTTTGTGTTCGAACAATGAAGGTCATGCTCGCTTCCATGCGATCGCTAAAGCTACAGCAGGTCGAAACTACGACTTGCCCAACAGGACGATTACATCGGCTGAGATCGACTCACCTCGCCCCACCGGACCAACTTTCTCGCCGGATTTGGCCTTCACATTGATCCTGCAAAAATCAACATTCAGCAGTTCCGCCAATCGACTTCGTATGAGAGGCTTCCAGTGGCCCATCCTTGGCTGTTCAGCGTGGATGGTACAGTCAAGGTTGATGATTCGCCAACCTCGATCGAGAACGCTCTCATGAACTGCCATAAGCATCCGAGACGAATCAGCATCCTTCCATTGGTCACCTGTGTTTGGAAACCACTCACCAATATCGCCCTGCCCCGTTGCACCCAGCAGCGCGTCGATGATCGCATGCAACAGCACATCGGCGTCACTGTGACCATCCAGACCAAATTCTGTGCCAGTGATGCGAACCCCCCCCATGATCAGAGGCCGACCGATAATCGTTCGATGAGTATCATGACCTTCCCCGATCCGGATCTCAGCGTCTTGTTGGGACTTCATTGACAACATCCTGATTGTACGAATTCGCCCTAATGATAGTTGCGCGGCAATCTCTGCCGGAACTCAGCGATCAACTGAGAACCGCCCTGACCCCAAACACCCCATCCCCCCGGAGCACTTGCGCCCTTCCGAGCCTGCCGTTGACTCCACGAGCCAGAAGTTCATAGTTTCCCGACTCACGCGACAGGAAGACTATCAAAATCTTTCCGAATCGCGACGCTGAAATCCTCAGCTTTGTCCCTTTAGAAGTTGCTCCATGTCTGCATTCAGAGCCTGTGTTGTAGCAACGATGTTGTTGTTGCTACCCGGCTGCGCGCTGTTTATGGCAGACAAAAAAGGCTCGCCGACCGAGGATTCTCTATTGCCATGGAGAAAAGACAAGGCGATCTCGGAACACGGAGATGGCCCTGTCCTCAAAATGGCAAGACTTGAAGCCAGCATTGTCAGCCGACCGCTCAACGACGCCAGGATACGGCGTTACGTCTGGGAAGAACTGGATGAAAGCGGGCTGATGGCTCCGGAGGTTCGTCAGGGGTTGAACGAATGTGGATTTCGCGTTGGCGTTGCAGGCAGCGCTACCCCGTGGGCATTGCAGAGCCTCGCACAGGAAGCAGTGGCCGCTCATCGCTCTCAGGATGTGCAGCAAGTCGCCGAATCCTTGAATCAAACCTCGATTGGACCAGCTTTCAGCCTTATGCCCAATGGAAAGAGTATGCTGGAGGTTCAGAGTCAGCTTGATGTCAACAGACTTCCGATCAATAAGTTTGCAGAGTTATCCACTTTGCGAGACAGAAGGGGGCTGAAGTGTGTGTTTGAAGTTTCCGTTAAAGAATTAAACAACGACTGGGTATTACTGAACGTTTTACCCCAGATTCATGCTGGTGCAACGACCACTCGCCTGAGTATCAGCGGCGCATCGGACCAACTGCCCGTACGACAAAACATCGTCCCACTTTATGAGCAGCAGTTTACCGTGAAGCTGCTTGCCGGAGAGGTTGCTGTGATTGGGTATCACGAGAATTCCGATTGGTGTTTGGGACGACTCTTCTTTCAACCTGACTCCAGCAGTTCTGGCTCGGAGCGGTTGTTGATGATCCGCATGGCGGGCATTGACGAACTGAGGGGAACAAGTGATCCTGGCTTTCGGCTGAATTCTTATGGAAGATAGGCCGTCAACAGCCAGCACTTCTGGCTCAACGCTGCTGCACATTGTCCTTTATCAGCCAGAGATACCTCAGAACACAGGGAATATCGGCCGCACTTGTGTCGCTATTGGAGCAAAGCTGTGGCTGATTCGTCCACTGGGTTTTAAGGTCGATGATAAATCGCTGAAACGAGCCGGCATGGATTACTGGCAGCACCTTGATTGGGAGGTTG
>JANPHT010000248.1:0-16984 GCA_031424595.1 Planctomycetota bacterium | reverse complement strand
GTCATAGCCTGCGGTTGTCGTCAGACGTTTGACATCAGAACCGTCAGCCTTCATCACGTAGATTTCATTTGCCCACGCCGGATCGGTTTCGAAGGCCGTCTGTTGTTCAGCCGTCAATTCCTGCTCGTACGCAGATCGATTCGAAGCAAACGCAATCAACGATCCGTCCGGCGACCATGAACCTTCTGCATCGTATCCGCGAGCGTCGGTGAGTTTGCGATACTGTTTTGTCGCCAGTTGATACTCGTAGATCTCATAGAACTCGTCATAGTCCCATGAGTATCGCCGTTCCTTTCCGGAGGCACGCAGTTCAATTTCCTCTTTTTGTTCCTGCTCCGCGGTTGGGTCATCCTGCGTTGAAGCAAAGAGAACTTTCTCTCCGTCCGGATGTATCCAGGCACAAGTGGTTTTGCCTTTTCCGGGCGAGACGCGTTCCGTATCTCCGGTTTCCAGGTCCATCAGATAAATCTGAAAGAACGGATTGCCGGGCTCACGTTCGCTTTGAAAAATCATCTTCCGGCCATCGGCACTGAAGTAACTTTCGCCAGCTCGGCGACCTTCAAATGTGAGTTGGCGAGGACGACTGATAAAACCCGCTTCCAGCTTCTGTGCTTCTGCCGGATTGGATTCTGTAATATCAGGATCTGGCTGCTGTGCGATTGCGTCAAATCTGACCAGTAACATCGTTACGGCAGCGGCAGCAAACCGAGTAACCCAGCGTACGGCGAAACATCTGGCCATCACAAGCGAATCCTCAGGAATCGAGTGTCTGCAAATACGAACAGCCTGCCCTATCCGGGCAGGCTGTTCATATTGTAGTCACGTTCCGAGCGACTTGCATGCTCGCTGGAAAATCGGTCGCATTGGCGGAGGTGGAAAGTTGGTGCCACCCTGGGGCTTACGATTCCTACGGACGATCGTCGTACACAGTGACAGATTCGGAAACGATCAACGCATCCTGCATTTCGTCATACTTCAGGTAGGCCTGGACGCGAGCATTTCTGACGGCCTTCTCGCCCTGGAGTGTCAGCTGGAAAGTCATCTGCTCATTGGGCTGAATCTCCAGAACTTTGTTGTACTCAACGACGTTCCCTGGAAACAGTTTTCCTGGAACATCCCGCGTCCCGGCAGCAAGGATTTTCAGCTCTTTGGGAACCTCAACGGACATCTGGACGTTTCTGGCCACTGCCGTGCCTCGGTTATCAATCGTGACTGTAAATCCAAAGCGTGCACCAATCGCGACGGGTTCATCCTGACGACTGATATCGGCCGTCACGTTATGCAGATCTTCAACGGTGACGATTGTATTTTCCGTCAGAGGCGTTCTGAATCCGGCATTTTCGGTGACTTCAACCATGGTCTCCATCTGCCCGGATTCTTCGGCCATAAGTTCGACTTCCAGTAAGGCCTGCTTCCCCGCGCCAATGCGAGGAATCGTCCATCGGATGCGGTGATTGTCAGGATTGTATTCTCCACCGTTTGAGGCACTGACGAATCGCATTCCCTCAGGCACTTCTTCGACAACAACCGCATTTGTGGCTTCGAATTTTGATTCGTTAGTCACAATGTTCTGATAGGTCGCGGAACGGCCGACATAACGACGCTCGGGGCCCAGTCGTTCCAAAGTCAGCTGGGCACCAACGATTTCGATTTCCGTACGAGCTTTGGCGGCGGAAACTCCTGACGACGTCACCTCCGCAGAAACAAGAATCAACTCGCCTGGTTCCGCAGCGATCACAGTCAGATCGATGTCTTCCTTTTCTCCAGACCTCAGATTTTCGATCTCATACTCAAGGTCACCACCTTCAGGATGTTTAAGACCCGGTGGAAGCACGCTTCGCAAAACGACGTTGGCAGCATCGCCAGAACCACGATTTCGAATGGTGTAGGTCAATTGAACTTCGTCACCAACTTTGACTTCTTCGGGGCCTGTCAGCAGCAATTCAAGCTTTGGTGCCGTGATGACAGTGGCCGACTTGACCTGGGCCTTAAATCGAACGGTTGCGACACCATCAAGTGTTCCCTCCCCAGTCGGTCGAATACGAACTCTGATTTCCTTTTTCTCGTTTGCTTTGAGTTCACGGAAATTCCAAACCAACTCCCCTGCCGGTTTATTGTATTCGGCGACGGGCTTTGATTCGACAAAATCCGCGGCTCCGCCAAGCTCATCTTCCACGACGACGTCGTATGCCGGCGTTGATCCTTCATTAGTAACCACAATCGTGTAATCATGGGAAACGCCGACGGTTGCTGTGCCCGGTGCCTGTTTCTGAATCGTCAGACGAGGCTGCATGGTTTCGGAGACAGTTCGCGTTGATGATGCACCCGACCGACCTGGCCGTGTGGGCAATTCTTCAGCGGACGGCAACGGACGGGGCTCTGTCCGAGGCACATCGGAATCGTCAGGCTCAAACGGCACTGTTTCATTGGGTCGAGACAGATCGGTCCCTGCACCGGGATTTCGATTTGGGAATTCTGGTCTGGGAAACGCGTTGTCGATCGGATTGTTGCGGCGAGGCTCCTCATCGATAGACTCATCGGGCATGAAGGGCAATGTTTCTGATTCGTCCGCCGGAGCGTCTGCGACAGGTAAGGGCTTCACTGGTGCGTCGGTCCCATCTTCTCCAAAGAAGTTGCCATTCGATGTACTATCGGATGGCTCGCCTGTGGCGGCAGGACGAGTCGCTGGCCGCCTGACTGGCTCCCGTCGCGCTGGAGTGTCATCTTCGCCGAAGGGTAGTGCATCCAGGGTAGGAGTCTCATCATTTCCCAGTGCAGGCAAAGGATTCGGCTGCGAAAGATCCGGCACCGGCTCTGGAAATTCAATCACCGGCTCATCGAATGTGGCGGCCGTTTGTTGGAGCGTCTTTTCTGCGGCAGGCTGCGAGGATGCCGCCGGCGAGGGTACTGGAGCAGCAGGTTTATTTGTGGCATTTGCTCCTATTGGAAAGAACATCAATGCGTTCTTGGCCACAGACTTTGTTTCAGAAGCGGCAGGCGTCGGTGCTGACACCGGAGCTTGCTTCGGTACTTTTGACGGAAAGGCAATCATCGGCTCATCATTGACAGGTGTCGAATTTTGTCGAGATGGTGGCCGCGCGGCCGACGCTGCTGACTTCGGCGCGGTGTCCCTGGTGGCTGAAGATTTCGGCTGGAAGCTGGCTGGTTTCACGGACGGTTCCGCTGCCGATTCTTCCGCTGCCTTGTCATCGACAAAGAGCGAAGACAAGGAGCCATCCTGATTCGTTGTGACGTTCTCGGCGACGGCGACTTCGGCCGGTTCGTCCATGGAAACGGCGAATGGGCTTTCGTTATCTGTCAGTTCATCCTTGTTGACCGTTCGATCTTCTGCGGCGCCATAAAAGCGGCTGTCATCCGCAGGTGGCGCAGGACTACCGGGTCCCGTGCCCGGTCGATCAAATGAACTCGGGTCGCCAGTGCCATCAGATAACTCGTTGCGTGCCAGCAACTCCTCATCAAAGGGCGTCGACGCGTCCGGGGTGATCGAGATATCATTCCCGGTCGCCTTAACGGTCGCGTTATTTGTTGACGTGCTACGTATCGGCAGACGGCTCTGGACCTCCAGAACGACCAATGTGCCAATACCAATGATGCCAGCCGCTGTTAACAGCTTCCATAATGAACTTTGCATGGGAATCCCTTCCCGCGCCGGGACAATCCTGACATAGCCCCACCTCCCGCGGAGCGCATGAACGGCGCATGTGCCCTAGAAGTAGCAGAATCCGCCGAACAGTGAAAGACGAGTTTGAGAAATTCCAGGCTGCGTTACGCTGTGGGAAGCCCTACACGAAATGAGATGTCTCACCCAATCGTGCGATTGCGAGAATCATCTCTATCTTCCGCCTGCAGTTCGGTATAAAACGGAGAGGGCTAATTGCTGATTTCGTAAGAAGGGTCATGTCGCGGTGGTGGGAGTTATCGGAGGTTCACGCAACACAGAAGTGAAGCCAAAGGATCACCGGAAGGTTTCCTCCAAAAAGCTTCTGCGCCGTTTGCTGGCGTTGGCCCTGGAATACCGAGGCCCTTGTGCCGTCGTACTGTTGATGCAGACGGTTCTCGTGGCTTTGAGTCTTTCGACTCTCGGATTGACCGGCATTGGGATCGATTATTTGTCGTCTCAGGTTCTGAAAGAATCTGATCCACCTCAATGGCCGTTTGGAATTCAGCCTCCGCCCAGCTGGAGCGCCTTACAGATCATCACCGGCCTGTCTGCCACGATCCTGCTTGTCGCAATCGCCACCGCCGGTTTGAAATACCTGGCGGCCATTTCATCAGGCGCACTTTCTCAGCATATTCTGATTCGCCTGCGAACAGAGATTTACGCGAAATTACAGCAACTCGGTTTTCACTTTTACGACTCAGGTGAAAGCAGTTCCATCATTAACCGGGCTGCCGGAGATGCCAACAACGTCCGCAATTTCGTGGACGGTGTGATCATTCGCCTGATCACTGTTGTGCTCACGCTCACAGTCTTTCTGCTCTACATGTTTCGAATGCATGTGTCTCTGACCCTGGCATGCCTGGCAACGACACCTTTGCTCTGGGCAGGCTCAATCATTTTTTCCAGAATGGTTCAGCCGGCCTACAGAAAGGCCAGTGAGCTCGGAGATGTCATGATCCGCACATTGGTCGAGAATCTTCAGGGGATTCAGGTCGTCAAGGGATTCGCACGAGAAGCCGAACAGGCAGAAAAATTCCGGCAGGCCAATCAGAGTATCCGAGATCTGAAGAGTTCAATTTTCTTGCGGATCTCGACATTTCAGCCAGCCATGGGTTTGCTGACTCAGGCCAATATGCTGGTGCTGATCGGATATGGCGGAGTCCTTGTCATTCGGGGGGAACTGGCGTTGGGAGCAGGGCTGTTTGTCTTTGCAAATCTGCTGCATGAGTTCGCAAACCAGATCGCGCAGATTACGAACGTGGTCAACAGTATTCAGTCGAGCCTTGCCAGTGCCGAACGTGTTTTTGAAGTTTTGGATGAACCCGTGCTGATTGCCAGCAGAGCAGGCGCAGTGAGGCTGCCAAAGATTGAAAATGCGATCGAGTTTCAACAGGTCGCGTTTGGTTATCGCCCTGACAAACTCATCCTGCAAGAGATGACATTGCGAATCCATGCAGGAGAATGTGTGGGAATCACGGGACCAACCGGGGCCGGAAAAACAACGCTCCTGAGTCTGCTGAAGCGATTTTACGATGTCAGTGCTGGTCGCATTCTGATCGACGGTATTGACATTCGAGATCTTGATCTCGACGACGTGCGTCGATCGATGGGGATCGTTTTTCAGGAAAGCTTCCTTTTCAGTAATACCGTCGCTGCGAATATTGCCTTTGGTGATCCCGAGGCATCGCAGG
Source organism: Planctomycetota bacterium (assembly GCA_031424595.1). Taxonomy (GTDB): domain Bacteria; phylum Planctomycetota; class Planctomycetia; order Planctomycetales; family Planctomycetaceae; genus SXXK01. Next base: position 11,611 of record JANPHT010000248.1, on the reverse strand, counting down.
AAAGAATCGAAGACGCCGCTCGAATTGCCTCCGCTGATGGATTCATTCGTGAACTCGACGGCGGATACAACTCGATGGTCGGCGAACACGGCAGCAATTTGTCCGGAGGCCAACGCCAGCGTCTGGCACTTGCCAGAGCCGTTTTGACGGCACCATCAGTGCTTCTGCTGGATGATGCGACTGCTTCGGTAGATCCTGAGACCGAACATGAGATTCGCGAGGCCATGGTTTCTGCCATGCAGGGGCGAACCACGATCATTGTTTCCAATCGGTTGAGTACTTTGCGACAAACAGATCGGATTGTGGTGCTACAGGGTGGTCAGATCGATGCCATTGGCACGCACAGTCAGTTGCTGCAGACTTGCAGCTATTACCGTGAACTGGTTGATCTGCAGTCGCACGAAGTATCAGAGCCTCGCAGATCGATGTCAGCCGGTTCGGCGGCGTAGACGGAATTTGTTCGTCCCTGGCGGAGCTCCTACGCACTCTGATATTTTTCCCCTGGTGAGCAAAGCGTTCCACCTTATCCTGCACGCGGACTTTCCATGCAAAATGTTTCTCTCACAATCGGTGGATCAAGAAGCAAGCGACGTCTCGTCTTTAAGCTGGTTCTTGTGCTTGTGGTTTACCTCGTCGTGGAGTTGATTGCGATCGCGGCAATCTCCGTTGCAGAATTAAATCTGAACATCGCGAAACTGCAACTGCGGCAGTCGGAAATTGCCGGAGGCGGCGGTGTGTCGGATGGAGCTGGCGAGGTGATACATCCTTACCTCGGATGGATCCACAACCCGCAGATCGCGCTCACAGAGAAGTATGCAGGTCGAGACATCCCGGTGAACTCGCTGGGTTTTCGAGATGAAAGTCAGAGTCTCTACAAGCGGTCAGATGATGTCTTCATTCTTGGGATCGCTGGCGGATCCGTCGCCTTTCAGTTCTCCTGGGCTGCCGAAGAACTTCTGAAAGAACGGTTGAGTGCACACCCTTTGGTACACGGTCGACGCATCCAGATCGTGCGATTGGCCTTGTCGGGATACAAACAGCCTCAACAACTGATGGCCTACAACTACTTGTTGTCCCTGGGTGCTGAGTTTGATCTGATTCTGAACATCGACGGGTTCAACGAATCCGCGCTGGCGATTCTGGAAAACGCCAACATGAATACATCAATCGCCTACCCACGGGCGTGGCATGCGCGGTCCATTGCCATCGTTGATCCGCGCGACTCTGCCGATGCCGCTCGGCTTTTGTTCCTGCGAGGAAAACGCCAGCAGATGGCGAAATCCATGCTGTCATCTGCGTTTCGATGGTCACCAACCATGAATCTGGTTTGGTATGTCAGAGATCAGTCCACGTTCGTGGAACTGACGGACCTTGGGCTCTCTGTTTCGAAGAACCGCCGATCGGGATTCCTGCATCACGGCCCGCAAAACAGACCTGACGGTCCGGAACTGGAGGATGATGTCGCCTCACTGTGGATGCGATGTTCACTTCAAATGTCACGACTTTGCCGTGGCAACACAACGTTGTATCTGCACGTTTTACAGCCCAATCAATACGTCCCTGATTCCAAGCCCATTCTGGGTGAGGAATTGGAGAAGTGCTTTGATCCAAACGGAGAAACGATGGAAGTCGTCACATTGATGTATCCAAAGTTGCAGGCAAAAGGCCAACAATTAACTCAAGAGGGAGTTGCCTTCAGCGATCAGACAATGGTTTTTTCGACCGTTGAAGAGCAGCTTTACGTGGACCCCTGGTGTCATTTCAATGAAGAGGGCCATCGAATTCTTGGCGAGGCCATTGCCAACAGGCTGGTGAGTCTGCTTGATGAGGCTCAAGCCCTGACGCCTGAAAGGTGACCTAACTCCGTAAAAATACGAGGAAAAACTGCCGTGGCGGCTGTTGATAGGGATTCTGCGGGTACTGCAGAATCTCCGTCGGTGAACCTTGTGGTTGGGGTTGGGTCTTCCGGTTTATGTGATTTGGCTGAATCTGCCCAAAATCAGGATCGAATGCAGACCGGCAGAAACATACACTATCAGACCGAAATCGCAGACTTCTGCGCATCAACGCGGTGCTGCAGGATGTCCGAAGAATGTCGGACGACGCGCGAATGCAGGATTGCAAAGCTTGCGTCGGTTTTTTTGTCCAGATGAACACTAGAACTAAGGGTGACGACGTTGGCTACCGTCGAAAAAGCGACTCAAACGATTAATGGGGCTCAGATTCTGATCGAAATGCTGGTCAGACTTGGCACCGATACGATTTATGCCTATCCAGGCGGATGCAGCATGCCGCTTCATCAAGCGCTGCGTGAGCAAAGAGACAACATCCGCACAATTCTGCCTCGACACGAACAGGGCGGATGCTTTGCAGCACAGGGCCTGGCCCGATCGACTGGCAGAGTCGGCGTCTGTATGGCCACCAGCGGCCCGGGTGCGACCAATCTTGTGACCGGCATAGCCGATGCCAAGCTGGACAGCATCCCGTTGATTGCCATTACCGGACAAGTGCCGCAGGCCGTGATTGGCAGCGATGCCTTTCAGGAAACGCCGATGGTCGAAGTCTGCCGCGCCATCACAAAACATCATTACATGATCACGAACGTTCGCGATGTTGCGAGGATTGTGAAGGAAGCATTTCACATTGCCTCTACCGGTCGTCCGGGTCCCGTCCTGATCGACTTTCCAAAAGACGTTCAGCTGGAATCTATGCCACTGAGCGATGTTGATTTTGATCCTGCCATGAATCTTCCCGGATATAAACCGGAAGTTCGCGCTATTGCTCCCGAGCAGGTTCGACAGGTGATTGCAGCGATTCGTCGTTCAAAGCGTCCGGTCCTTTATGTGGGTGGCGGTTGCATCCAAAGTGAGGCCTCAGAAGAACTGACAAAGTTTGCCCTGCGGACTGGAATCCCGGTGGCCATGACAGTGATGGGACTTGGCGTTTTTCCAGGCACTCATCCGCAATCACTGCACATGCTGGGCATGCATGGAACTGTCTATGCCAACTATGCTGTCGATCAGTCGGATCTGCTTCTCGCGTTCGGTGTCCGGTTTGACGATCGCGTTACGGGCAAGCTCGAAGAATTTGCCAAGCACGGCAAGATCGTTCATATTGACATCGACCCGTCGGAGATTCACAAGAATAAGGAAGCTCACATCCCGATCCATGCGGACGTGAACGAAGCTTTGATCGCTCTGAATGAGGCCCTGACCAAGGAAGACATTCCTGACTTGTCGGAGTGGACTCATCAGATTGCCGGCTGGAAAGCCAAGTTTCCACTCGGATACAACAATGCGGGCGATGCGATTCTTCAGCAGTACGCGATCGATGAATTGTGGCGCCAGACGCAGCACGAAGATGCCTACATCACTGTCGGTGTGGGCCAACACCAGATGTGGGCCGCTCAGTTCTACAAGTTCGACAAGCCGCGCCGCTGGTTGAGCAGTTCCGGGTTAGGGACGATGGGATTTGGACTTCCCGCCGCGATGGGCGTGCAGACGGCTCATCCAAACTCCATCGTTGTGGATATTGACGGTGATGGCTCGTTCCAGATGAATATTCAGGAACTGGCGACTCTGCATTGTGAGAAATTGCCAGTTAAGATTCTGCTGCTCAACAACCAGCATCTGGGGATGGTTGTGCAGTGGGAAGATCGATTCATGTCAGGCCGTCGAGCCCATACTTATCTCGGTCCGGTTGATCACCCGGAAGCGTTGGGCGAAGGCGACGGTACGATGCCGGACGAGACCTTTCCTAACTTTGTGGCGATCGCAAAGGGTTATGGTATTCAGGCAAAGCAGGTTCGCAGTAAAGCTGAGTACCCGAAGGCACTGGCAGAGATGCTGGCCAGCAAAGAGCCATACCTCCTGGACGTCATTTGCCCCTATCAGGAACACGTTCTGCCGATGATTCCAAGCGGCAAGACGGTCCGTGAGATCATCATTGAGTGATGTCTAAAACCGATTTCGGTGAGGTCTGAACAGCGAAGGGGCTCTGAGTGAATTCTCAGGGCCCTTTTTGTCTGGTGAATTGCACACTCCGCCGGTTTTGACAGGAGTCGATTTTTGACGCGGGTGGGGATCATGTGTTAAACGAGCCTACGCCACACGACGAACGGCGTGGCGCGACTGCCGGGCCACAAAGGCGGCATAGTCTTCCGGCGTATCAATTCCCACGGAAGCATGATTCACAACAGCAACGGCCATTGACGCGCCAGACTGAAGTGCTCGCAATTGCTCAAGTTTTTCAAGCTGTTCCAAAGGCGACGGAGGCATCGTCGTCAGCTTCAACAGGAAGTCACGGCGATAGGCATACAATCCGACATGAAGAAGCCATGGAGAAGGTTCACCGTCGCGGAAATGATCTTCAATCGCCACATCACGACTAAAAGGAATCGGTGACCGGCTGAAGTACATCGCTCGGCCATTGACATCCAGCACGACCTTGACACAATTTGGGTCGCGAACAACTTCCGGGGACGTCACAGGAGCCGCAATGGTTGCCATCTGACACCCCGGATTGCGAATTTCCCGAACAAGCGCCGCGACAACTGTCGGATCAAGCTCAGGCTCATCACCCTGAAGATTCACAATAGCATCTGCGTCAGCAAAGGACCGACGAGTCACCTCGGCAATTCGATCTGTGCCACTGTTGTGATGTCCGGTCATCTCCGCCCGACCACCGAAGGAATGCACCACATCGGCAATTTCTTCACTGTCCGTGGCGACCACCACATCATGAAGCTCAGGACACTCGCAGGCAGTTTCCCAGACATACTGAATAAGGGGCTTTCCAGTCGCGTTCAGGAGAAGCTTGCGAGGCAAACGAGTGGACTGGAGTCGAGCGGGAATAATGCCAACGATCTTCATGACTACATCCTTGTCGAGCGACTGCCGGTCTTGGCCGACGTCTGAGTACCGGAAACGTATCTGCTTCCGTCAGAATGCGGCAAAAATCCCTTGCCGATGAGTGAAGTCTAGACCGAATCAGGCAATCGTGTCAAAATGAAGTCTCTCGCCCCGATCGAATCGAAGAGACCTGAGGCGGATCGATGCTCATTGCAGTTCATCAGCGCTGACCGTTCCGGAAGGGATTCTTCGACGGAACATTGGAAAATGGGAATGGATTCTCTCATGAAAATATTCTTCTCCGCAGGTGAACCGAGTGGCGATCAGCACGCCGCCAGGTTAATTCGTGAACTGCAGTCCCGCCTGCCAGGTTTTGTTTCGGAGGGATTTGGCGGACCCACGATGAGGGAGGCCGGCTGTCAATTGCAGTTTGAACTGACCGATCTGGCAGTCATGGGATTCTTGCGTGTGGTTCCGCTGCTGGCGAAGTTTCGTCGGCTTGTGAAACAGGCTGAACGGCATTTTGATCAGAATCCACCTGATGCCGTAGTGCTGGTCGATTTCCCTGGTTTTAACTGGTGGATTGCTCGAGCCGCCAGGCAACGCGGCATACCAGTTTACTACTACCTTCCACCACAACTCTGGGGCTGGGCTGGCTGGCGCATCAACCGAGTGCGCAAGTGGGTAGATCACGTCATTTGTGCGCTGCCGTTTGAATATGAGTGGTATCGTTCTCGCGGCGTGAAAGCCACCTGGGTGGGCCATCCGTTTTTTGATCAGGTTGCCGAACGAACTCTGAATTCTGACACGGTCAGGCAGATGCGGGGTTTCGACAATCAGCTCACGGTGGCCTTGTTGCCGGGGTCACGTCACCACGAGATCGAAAAAAACTGGCCAATCATGCTGGAAGTCGTGCATCGCGTTTCTTTGACTGTTCCCAACGTCCGATGGATCGTAGGCAGCTATAATCAGAAACAGAAGGAACGTTGTCAGGAGTTGCAGGCCTCATCGAATCTGAAGCAGACCCTCCACTATTTTGTCAGCAGGACTTCCGAAGCGATTGAGTCTGCTGATTGCTGCTACATGGTGAGCGGATCCATCAGCCTTGAACTGCTGGGACGCCGCAAGCCAGGAGTTGTCATTTATCGCGTCCCGACGATTGGTCGATTTTTTTCACGATTCCTGATGAAGTGTCGTTTTATTACGTTGCCAAACCTGATCGCTGACGATGAAGTCATGCCCGAATTCATTTCTAATGGAGACCCGGAGAATGACATTCGAAAAATGCATGCTGTGCTGACGGACTGGCTGCAAACTCCATCGTCGCTCGCTGCAAGAAAGAAAAGCATGAACCGCTTAGCTGACCATGCAACAACAGCGGGGGCGACGAAACGAACGGCCGATTTCCTTCTGAGTCAGCTTGATTCGGCTTCGGAACCATCAGCAACATCGCGAAAGGTTGCCTGATTGCTTTTCGTAGCGGTCGCATGAGAGGGTCACTTTGGCAACTGACCCTCTGCCTTCCCCATCGCCTGTAAAATAAAATCAAAGACCAGCTTGTTATAGTGCCCTCCGTAGATTCCATGTCGTGAAGTCGGATACAGCATCAGATCGAATTGCTTGCCCGAGTCCTGCAGCGCATGAACCAACTGCAGCGAATTCTCCGGGTGGACATTGTCATCCTTCAGTCCGTGCAGCAGCAACAATCGGCCCTGCAGCTTTCCGGCGGCTTCAATCACGGACGATGCTTTGTAGCCATCGGGATTCTCTTGCGGCGTTGACATGTAGCGCTCGGTATAAATCGTGTCGTAGTTGGCCCAATCCGTTACCGGCGCGCCGGCGATTCCGGCGCATAGTCGATTGCAATGAGTCATCGCGTAGGACGTAAAGTAGCCTCCATAACTGTGGCCGCTCAGTCCGATCCTCGCGGCATCAACCCACGACTCGGCGGCCAGCCAATCGCAGAGCGACACCAGGTCCTTTGTTTCCTCCACGCCCAGTTGTCGATAAGCCAGCCAGGCACTCTGCGCACCTCGTGCGCTGGCGCTGCGAGGATCGAAGATGACGACGACGATTCCGTGATTTGCCAGCAGTTGTTCCGGAAGCCGCGCACTCCACGCATTCTTCACACCGGGCGCGTGAGGCCCGGCATAAGTCTTCAGCCAGACAGGGTATTGTTGCGTGGAATCGAAGTTCGGCGGATAAACGAAGATTGCAGAAGTTGCCGAGCCATCAGCCATCGGAACATCTTTAATCTCGACATTGCCAAAAGAGTAATTCTCTTCAGGGATTACGATGGGCTCCTCCACAACTCGAATTTCCCGGCCGTCTTTGTTGCGGAGAACGACCGTCGGCGGCTGATGCAGACTGCTCCAGGAGTCCAGAAGAAAGCCACCGTGAGTGCTGGCCACAATGGAATGATTGGCCTCTTCCGCCGTCATTCGGGTCACCTTCCCTGCCGCATCGGCCAGGGAGACCTTGTAGGCATTCTCAGCAATGTGCGAATCCTTCGTGCCTGAGACAATGGCCGCTGACTCGTCCTCGCTGACAGCCAGCAGGTTGCGGACCTCCCATTCACCCTCTGTGACGGGTGTCACATTGACGCCGTCTGACGACACTCGGTAAAGGTGCCGCCAGCCGCTTCTTTCGCTGAAAAATAAAAAGCTTCCGTCCGAAAGAAAGGTCACATCACCTGGATTTTCAACCCACGCAGCCGTCTGATCTCGCAGCAACACATGACTGTGGCCATCACCTGCGCCGCACTGCAGAACATCTAACCACGTCTGAATCCGATTCTGTGCATAACAGTACAAGGAGTTGCCGTCCGGGTACCAGTTAAAATGTGTCACCAGAAGATCGTCGGCGTTGTAGTTGGAGGAATCCATCCAGACCGTATCGCCACCAGTCATCGCCACCACCCCGAGGCGACCCGTCGGATTTGGCTCGCCGGCCTTGGGGTAGTTTTCGGTTTCGAATGCCTGAGTCACCGTTGTGTGATCGGCAATCCGGAACGCAGAAACATTCGTGTCATTGAATTGCTGATACGCAAGCTTCCCGCCATCCGGACTCCACCGATAAGCCTGCCATTTTCGACTGTAAACTTCTTCGAAATAGACCCAATCCGCTTTCCCGTTTCGAATTCGAGGGCCTGCATCATGCGTCAACTGTCGCAGTGTGTCAGCTGCAAAATCCGCAACCCACAACTCGTTGTCGCGAATGAACGCAAGGCCAGAACCTGTCGGACTCAAAGTGCTGAGTTCCAGCTTTTCCGGAACACCGCCGACAATCGAGATGTCTTCTCCCTCCAGCGTGATGCGAATCAATTGGTCTTTATGATGAAAGACAACAGTTCGCAGTGAGTTGATCGATTCGATCCATCCACCCTCGGCCATCCGGTGGGCGTCAGTTTCGGAGACACCTTCCACGTTTTGCAGCGCGGCTGAAAGCTTCGATTGATCATACCAATCAGCTTGCTGTCCAGTTGCGGCGTCCACAACCTTCCAGCCAGCTGACTCACGCTGCAGATACTTTTCATCATCGAGCCAGGTAACGTTGCTCGACGGAAACCCACCCAGCGACAATCGCTTCGAGCCGTGAACCAACTCGTAAGTGATGGGCTCACGCTTCGTCGACTGACCGGGATCCGGATCGCTTATCGTCGGCTCCAAAGCCACCAGCGGGGCAGAAGCCATAAAGGCAAGAATGGCGGCAAGTTCGCAAAGCAAGAAGGAACGATCCAGCCCTGATTCTGGTTGCATCGACAAGCCCCGAGAGTGGTGCATGAAGTATCACGGGGCGTAATTATTCCCGGTGGCCGACAAAACGTCGAGTCATCACTGGGCATCAAGAAAGCCAATCTCATCTCCGGTCACAGGATTCAGTCGATGCACTTCCGACAGCCGCCAGCCTTCCTGATGCAGAATCCACCTGGTCCGCCAGCGAGTTGCCGCGTGATACGGCGTGTTTGTCTGGCGAACCAACAGGCTTCCGTTGGCTCGCAATTCTGTTTCGGCGCTCCGTCCGTCGTTATTCACTTTCACGACGATGTCCTGCATATGGAAGCCGTCGTCCAATTTGACTAACTCCAGCCCTTGCTTCGCCCTGTCCTTCAATCCGGGAGAGCCGTCGTCGATGTGGCTGTTAATCAATGTCAGATCTTCTGATTCAAATCCCTTCAGCAGACTTTCAAGACTCAGTTCGATCTGCTCGCCCGGAGTTAGAATCGCGGATTCCAGAAAATACACGCCGATAGCGCCTATCGCGAAAACCAGAGCAATGCTGCGAGCTCTACTGTCTCCAAGGATCAGCGAAACAATACTCGCGCCCGCCAGGAGCAGGATCAATGGCCACGGGTTTTCTGTGATCCATGACATACAGATGTCCCTTCATTCAAAATCATTTTGAAACTCGCAGTCGCCGGACAAAAGAAACAACGTCGCGTTCCATTTCGTCTGGAGATTTCCCAAACGCCGCTTCGAATTCCTGAAGTCGTGTCTCAGGTGACACTTTCTGTAACGGCATTCGCTGCGAAAGATTCGTCAGAAATGTCTTCAGCCCGTCTTTTTGCTGACCAAACAGATACATCGTCAGGCCCCAACTTTCAGCATACGCGACGGCCACCGTGTTGGCTTCCAGAAATGCGTTGTCGGATTTCAGCAAATCGGCAAATGGAATCTCTGGTCGGCCGTTCTCGGTCCGCCGGACAAACTCGGGATGATGCCGACCGTTGACCAGCCCTGGTCGAGTCCACAACGAACTGGCGCGCGGCACGATCGGCTCGAAATAGAGAGCTAGTCCCTCTGAAAACCACACAGGATTGTCCGCCATTCGGACCTGAAGTCCTGTGTTGAAAGCCAATTGATGGACCGCTTCGTGAACCATTGTTGCGACCTGCAAAGGCTGTTCAGCCAGGCGTTTGCGAATTGTGGACGCGGTCCGCATCGAACGGTCGCGAGTCAGATCCAGCAGCAGGGTCTGGTTCTCACGAATCGAGTAGTATCCGGGAGTGTCCTCGAAGGTCGTTTCCGGATGCTGCCTGGATGCAAACTCCTCCAGGTCGGCCTGCGATTGCAAAATGATGATGGGCAATTTCGCGGCAGGCTGATGAACCGAGATCTCTTGTTGATTCATGAACTTGAAATACTCGTCGAAGACTTTTTCAAGCAGTTTTCCGACGAATTCGGCATACTCCTCAGAAGAGTTGGAACAGATCACATAATGCTCAGTCTGCAGGACTTCAAAGCCTGTTGAAACTTGAGCCAGCAGATCGGTCGCCGTCTCGTCCGCGGAGAATGGAGCGAAGGGTGAGACGGATTCAGAACGCGACACGATCATTGCCGTGGTCAACAGACGGAGGCGTCCGTTGCGCTCCTCCATCAAAACGCCGCCATCCTGCGCCTCAACGAGAGTCCGCCCGGTGATCGTAATCGGATGCGTCTCACTGTTGATTGTCAACATGACCGTGCGGTCTGGCTTCTGGGGCTCATCTGCAAAACTGAGGGTGCTGAGCATGGCCAGCATAAGCAGCACTCGCACGAGACCAGCACACAATCGATCCCCGTTGTGAGTTCCCGGGAAAACACGGCGCTCTCTCAAGTGAATAAAACTATGCATTCCGCGCTCTCAGAAGAATTCGACTCCGCAACCCCCACTCCATTGCTCTCTACTTTAGATCCAGCAAGACCCAGGATATTGGGTTCTGGTAGTTGTTTTTGGAGAGTTTTTCCGTTTCGCTGAACAACGAACGCCAATCTGCCGTGGTGAGAATTGATCACGATTTTTCGCAATCCGAGGTCGATCTGGAAATTCCTGACAACACCCCCTTCATTCCTTCCGCTGGACGGATAGAATATTGGTTGGAAGTGAATGCCGGACTTGACCGGCGAAAAACCGGGGGCGATCGGATTTGACTGGGTTTTCGTCAATCAGGGTGGCGTGCCGAGGTTGATCAGCTGGCCTCGTAAAAAGCCGATCACCAATAACTGCAAAACCGCAGTTCTCTCTCGCAGCCTAGAAATAGGCTACGCTGACCTAAGGATCTTCGCCTAAGGAGCCGACCGTCAGTTGCAAATTTGGGCTGGCATCAGTTCAACCGTCCGTTACGGCTGATGCGAGATTTGTGATGGACTGGTACGGGATGGTTTTGTTCGCTGAACCTCTCCCGCACGACTTAATCAACGAACTACGCACGTAGAGGCTTTGGTTGTGGGACAACAGGACGGGGGTTCAATTCCCCCCGCCTCCATGAGTCGTCAGGTGAGTCACCTGACGACTCTTTTTGTTTGACTGTGTCACAAAGTGACGAACAGCAAGGCTTTGCGTCGACGCCAACTTCATCGTTGTGTTGCCGCTCCATGACAGGCAAAGTCAGCGTGTGCCCCTCAAAGTCGCCCGGAATGCTGACAATGTGCTGACAAGGGTTCGGTAGATAGGCAACCGCCTTCGCCTGATCATGAATGCCGATGTGCGTGTACCGCATGGTCATGTTGACGTCAGAATGCCTTGCGAGCTCTTTCGCTTCAGGTAACGTGGCGCCATTCCTCAGCAGTCCAGTGATGAAACTGTGCCGCCCGGCAGCATGGAAGTCGGCGACACCTTCCGGCGTGATGTAGGGAATTCCAGCTTTCTCCAGATCCTTTTGGACCATCAGCCACGTTCTTCGCTTTGCCAGTTTTGGAAACAAAAACGCATCTGGCGCGAGTTCTTTGAGCCAGTCTCGCAGCATGGGGACCAACTCCGGATGTAGCGGCAAAACGTCCAGT
>JANPHT010000247.1:0-2010 GCA_031424595.1 Planctomycetota bacterium | reverse complement strand
GGTGGCGGTGATGATCGTCCGGCCTGGCTGCGACAATGGTCGGATGTAGTAACCGCTGCAGGGGTTGGTCATCAGGAACACCTGATCCTTCGCGCTGATGCCTTCGAACATGGCCGCGAACTCTTTTTGCTGAACGTCTGGTCCGTGCAGATTTAGCCAAGCCAGACTGTTCTCGAAATGTGTGTGACCGATGACGATCACGAAGAGGCTGTCGTTCGCTGTTATCAGAGGTTTCAGTCTCTGCAGTTCGGCTGCGATGATTTCTTTTGTTGCTGGCTTTGCTGAAGCAGTCTTTAAGGTCGCGTCTGGTGTGGCCGTTGAATCGGCTTCCAGCGCGTCTGCTTCCAGTGCCTCAGCTTCCGATGATTCGCTGTCGTCTTCGTCCCCCATAAACACATGAATGTTTTCCGTCGCAAACTGGTAGTGCGTGGCCAGACCGGTTTGAATCTTCTCGACAGATCCCCGAAACAGCTCGACATGATCCGCATCTCCGGGATGGCCGCAGATAACGACGGCGATACGACGGGCGGCGGGGGCTTCCCCCGCGTTAGTGCTGATAGCGGCGTCCTGGAATGCCGTCGCTTCGACGCAGAAGCTCAAGCACACGATGACGAATGCCGCCAGAAAATCCGGCAAACAGATGAGCCGGAACGCGTTAGCGTCCGGTTGTGATGCAGAACCGGACGCTAACGCGTTCCGGGGAAGAACGGCGGCCGCAGAAGTCAAACACATCAAAACGCTCCAGTGATTACGCCGGCATCGTCTGCCTGAATGGAAAATGCGAGAGGTGCGATCAGGTCTTTGGGGATCCATTGCGAATTCAGAAGTCTCAGATCCGTTAGGCTCAGCAGATTGATGCGACCGCTCCAGTCACAGCAGGTGATCTCATCGCCGTGGTCACCACATCTCACAAACGCAATCGGAGCTTCTGAGTTCCAGACGTTTGAAAGGCTCAGCGACTTCGCATCCAGAATGAGCAGGGCCGAATCGAGATTTGTCTTCCAGTCGCCGCAGCCCACAATCAATTGGTTCGCATCGGGAGAGAATCGTACGCAGTTGAGACATGACATCGGCAAACGTCGAATCAGGACGTTTGACATGTCATCAGATGCCAGCAATCTGAGATCGCCGGCTGCGGTACACAATGCGATGCGGTCTCCTCCCGGTGACCAATCGACTGACCGGATTGCGGAGCCCCGACCGATGTTGAATTCCACCGCCCAATCCGGACTACGAAGGACCTGAAGCCGTCCATCGGTTGTACCGATCGCAATTCGATGCGAATCCGGCGAAAAGACCACGGTGGACACTAACGACGTCGGTAGTTCAATACATCTGCGTTCAATCGATGAGATCAGGCGACATTGCTGTTCGTGATCGACGAGCACCGTCCAGCGACCATCGGGAGATTTAATCCGCGACCAGACAGGCTCTGTGGTGATTGATGCGATTTCTTCCGCAGAAAGCTGTGGGTAGACCACTGCAGCAACTGGCGAATCCTGTGCCGAGGCAATCACTTGTTCTGCGACAACAGGTTCGGCACGAAACTGAATCATCTGCAGCGGAACGACGACCAACGCACAGGCGACGACTTTTCGCGTTCCCCAGCGCGGACTTTCGGGCACCGGAGCTTCCGTCATGATTCTCGTCAGTCGCCGCTTCAGCAATGGTGTTGTGCCAAGGCCGCTCGACATGGGCGGCATCGCGACGGAACGTTCTGAAAGAAAATCAATCGCGTCCAGTATCGCCTCTGCATAATCTCTCGGCCGGCCCGGAAACTCCGCGAGAACTCGCGAATCGCAACAGTCTTCTTCGACGACTTCCAGCTCATGCCGAACCCACCAGACCACCGGATGCCACCAAAAAACCGCCATGACGACAGTTTCAAGAACGCGAACCAGATAGTCGCCGCGCGCGTAGTGAGATAACTCATGAACAACCAGAGTCGCTCGGCCTTCCGGCGCACCAGCACGCCCCTCAGGTCGTGCATCGCCATCAGCAGCGGGTCGG
>JANPHT010000246.1:0-11551 GCA_031424595.1 Planctomycetota bacterium | reverse complement strand
ACCGGCGTGATCGAAAACCTTCTGTTTTCGATCACGCCGGTTTTTTTTGCGCTGCCGATGATCTTATCCATTGAACATGAAGAAGGACTGCATGATGAAAAAGCTGTTTGGAATTCTGTGTTTCCTGCTGATCTGTATCGCGGGCATCGGCTTCTATCGGGAGTGGTTTTCCGTATCGACTCACAATGGCGAATCAGAGAGTCACAAGATTGATGTCAACCTCACGGTGGACACAGACAAAGTGAAAGCCGACGCCGAGACGGTGAAAGTAAAGGCCGCCGAGCTAACGGGAGACGTTAAGGATGAGGCAAGCCAGTTTGGTAATCAGGCGAAAGGGAAATAAAAAAAATCAGATTCGGTCGTCAGTCAGTGCCGTTGCTCGTCAAACGACACTCCAGTCTTTGTTATTTTTCCAGGGGAATTGAAATGTTAGGGACTATTCTGATCGTGATCCTGATTCTGATGCTGCTGGGAGCAGTGCCCCAGTGGCCTCACAGCAGGAGCTGGGGATATGGCCCAAGTGGCGGGCTTGGATTGGTGGTAATCATTCTGATCGTTCTGGCCCTCATGGGACGCCTTCCCATCTGACGGCAACGTTTTTTATCCGATATCAAAACTATATCGCATTTACAAAGGTTAATGGAAAAGGGATCAATCGATGAGTGGCAGGTCAGACATTGTGAAGGGGCGGATCAAGGAAGCGATCGGCGTTTTGACCGACAACGAAAAACTCCGCGAAGCGGGACAGACAGACCAGACTGTTGGCAAGGTGAAGCAAACCGCCCAAAAGGTCGTCGATGCGGCTCGGAATGTCGCTGAGAATACAATCGAAGCGACTGCCGAAATGGCCAGGAAAGTTGTGGAAAACGCGAAAAACACCACAAGCTCAAGTCAATGAGATTGCGAGGTAGAATCATTACAAAGCGGGAGGTGCCATGATGACACTGGGCGGATTCTTATTATTGTTACTGATTGCGGGCATCTGCGGCTCTGTTGCCCAGGCGCTTGTCGGCTATTCGCACGGCGGTTGCCTAACCTCCATCGTGCTGGGCCTGATCGGGGCCGTCCTTGGGACATGGCTTGCCAGGAAAGCTGGCATGGAAGAGATTCTGGCTGTCTCCATCGGTGGTCAGAGATTTCCCATCGTGTGGTCCGTCATCGGCGCTGCCTTGTTCGTTGCAATTCTCAGTTTTTTGCGACCACGCAATCGCGAATAATTCTGCTGCGACATGCAGCCGATTCACACAACCCAAAAAATTCAGGGAATTCGCATTCATGCGCAACAGACTCCTGGCAATCGTTGGTGTCGTCTTAATCCTGGCTGGAGGAGTATCGCTGTATTATCGCGGCATCCCATACAAAAGCCGCGATGTGGTTATCGATCTGGGACCCGTCACGGCCACTGCGGTGTCCGAACGGACGTGGCCCATACCGCCGATCGTCGGTGGATTGGCAATTGCTTGTGGCGTCGTGCTGGTCGTCGTTGGATCAAGGAGAGAAATAAAATGAAAAACACAAGGGTGAAAAAGCAATAAAGAAAAGGACTGCGGCAAGCTGGTGCAGAAAGCGGGAGACGGCGAACGCCTTAACAGCCGCATTGTCCACGCCGCCGAAACGTACTGGACTCTGAACGGCCAGCAAGCCGACTACTTGATCCACTGCAACGCAGGATTCGCCCATTTTCAGTTTGATACGTCACGCAGCGGCAAGGTGCTATCGCGTTCCGGCTGATCGTTGGAAAACGCTGCGTTTTGAGAACGTGGCGCTGTCCAGCGAAGCGGGCCATTGATGCCGATCTCCACATTAATTTCAAGGGCCTTTTTGAATCAACGTCTGTCGCTCGTTCCCTCGGCGGATGGCCGTTTCTCGCTCGGCCATGGTTCGTTCGTAGATGACTCGCAGCAATCGTTCTGCCGGTTCTGTAAGCTGTTCTCCTCGCCGCTGCATGACTGTTCGCGCGGTCCCGATTGCTGAATCCAAAGACTGTTCATTATGCAATTCCCCCCAGATCACGCTGCAGAATGAAGGTATGTGACGAGGAAGCAAACGCCCTCCTGGAACCACCGTTGTCATTACGCCGACCGATGATCCCGTGTTGAACATACTGTCGAGAGCAGTCTTTGAATGATCACCGATAAAGCTTCCCACCTTTGTCACTTCCGAATCGACGAGCTGTCCCTGCAGTGGAACCTTGACAGTGCTGTAGTCGTTCTTCAGATCGGACGTCGACGACATCGCTCCAATGTTGACCCAGGGGCAGACATAGCTGTGTCCGAGAAAGCCTTCGTGATATTTGTTGACGAAGCCATGCAGAATCGATTCTTCAATCTCACCGCCAACGCGACATTGTTCGCCTATGGTCGTGCCTTTGCGAATGAGGCCTCTGAAGATCTGGCTTCCTCGACCTATGTGACATGGCCCTTCAATTCGCGTGAACGACTGGATTTGAACGTCCTTATCGACGGAGACCGGCCCACTTCTCGTATCGATGACCACGTAGGGATCAATTGTGCATTGCGACGAAATGTAGATATCACCGGGATCACCGAGGATCTGCACGTGATCCCGTGCAGGCCAGTGAGAGACGCCTTCATCAGCGAAGTCTCGAATCAGCTGTGAAGAATTCTGATTGATCAGGTCCCAGGGATATCGAATAAACTGACCGTTCGTCGGAATAATTTTTCTGGTCGCTGCGTAGGCGTTGAGGGATGCCTGAATGTCTCCTTGCAGCAATTCAGTCAGGTCACGTCCGTCGCAGAATATCCACGCTGGCAGGCCGTCCACGAATCCCGCCTGATGAGCGACGAAGTCCAGAGGCGTTAGTCTTCGCTCTGGTAACCAACGGCCGTTGATCAGCAGCACCGAACCGTTCTGCAACCATGCCGGATCATTGATGTGCAGACGAGGCTGCTCATCTCTGTAAGCATCAACCAGCCAGTTGCGGATCCACGCACCGAAGTCGGCGGTTGGAAACCATCTTTGCAAGCGGCGTCGCAGACATTCACGGCCACAAATCAGTTCAAACACCGGCCGCAGCAGAGCCACAGGTGAGAGATTATCCGATTGGGAATCTTCGAAGAATAATATTCGCATGGGCAACAAACTGATTTCAACAGACGAAGACGATCCGTAAACCCACGCGGAAGGTTTTAAAATCGCTCTTTGGGTCTCGACGGGAACAACCAATCAATGCAGTGTGTTGATTGCCCACCAAAAGCAAAATGCCAGCTGATTGACTTTGGACACCGCGAGCAAGCACAACGTTTCCCATGTTCAGGATCTGATGCGAAACCGGCGAACCCAGGCCAGCGTGCGGCAGGAACTGCCGGCTTGCTGTACTTTCGGTCCTCGATTAAGGATTATGAAACCAGCTCAGACTTTTCGCCGGGAATTCAGGACCGACTTACTATGTTTCAAAACTCTAAGACACTCACGCTCACGGCCACTTGTGGGTTGATTTTGTTGTTGGGCGTGATCCCTGCCGAAGCGCAGACAAAATCGGCCGGGTTGCTGAACCTCAATTGCACTGGGAATCTGATCGCTTGTTCTAACCGCGACAGCGGAACGGTGACCATTTTAAAGTGGCCGGGGCTCGAGGTGCTCCACGAAATAAAAGTAGGTTCCCATCCGGAGGGAGTTGCCTGGGTTGGCGATTCGAACCAGTTGGCCTGCTGTGTGTATGGGGACGATAAAGTGCTTCTGCTGGATGCTGAGTCTGGCAAAGTCACTAATGCAATCGACGTATTCGATGAACCCTATGCCGTCGTCAGCAGTTCGAATGGAAAGACTCTGTATGTCACCCTGGAGTATCCCGGACAGTTGCTTCGCATTGATATGCCCGCCGGCACGATCAAGGCGACGTGGAATGCCGGCCATATGCCTCGCGGATTGGCAATGAGTGCCGATGATAACTTTCTGCTGGTGACGGAGTATCTGACATCACGATTGCTGAAAATGTCTTCGAGCGACGGAACCATTCAGCGAACGTGGGATGGAGCATCGACTGACAATCTGTCGCGCCAAATCGTTTTAGCCCCGGGCGATCAGAAAGCGTACTTCACGCACATTCGATCTCGAATTACCGCCGCGCACGGGAATGGGTCTATCTTTCCTTACGTTTCTGTGGCACGACTCACGGGCGAAAAGGAGGGCACTCGACTGCGAGTCCCCATGGATTCGCTTCGCGGCGCGCGAGTCACGGCAAATCCGTGGGACTGCGATGTGTCAGCGGATGGAAAGCGTCTGGCGGTGGTCTTCGCAGGAACGAACGATATGTATGTCTGTCGAATCGTGGGTGATGATTTCGTAGAACTCGATTACGATAACGGGCTCAAGCTCGGCAACAATCCGCGAGCCGTTCGATTCACGCCCGATGGATCGACGGCACTTGTCTACAACGCCCTGGATTTTGAAGTTGTGGAATACAATCTTACAGATGGAAAGCCGATCGCCAGAGCGAAAGTCACCGCGAATCCTTTGACGGAAGAACTTCTGTTGGGCAAGCAGTTGTTTTACACGGCACTTCAGCCGATGACCGCACGTTCGTGGATCTCGTGTTCCAGTTGCCATCCCGACGGGGATGCTGATGGACGCACATGGCAGAATCCGGAAGGAAAACGAAACACGCAGCCACTGGCAGGCCTGTCATGGACACACCCGGTACATTGGTCGGCAGATCGCGATGAAGTTCAGGACTTTGAACACACCGTTCGCGGAAAGCTGATGCAGGGACAAGGATTGATGAAGGGCACACTTCCCGAGGCATTTGGTGAGCCAATCAGCGGTCGAAGTCAAGCTCTGGACGCTCTGGCCGCCTATACCAATTCACACAAATTCCCGATGAGCCCACATTCCAAAAATGGACTGACCGACGCCGCAAAGCGAGGAAAAGATTTGTTTTTTTCGACCACAACTCGGTGTGCCACCTGTCATTCCGGACCTCTCTTCTCAGACTCGCAACCGAAGAGTATTTCTGAGTTCGTGACACATGATGTGGGCACTGGCCAGGATGACCCGACCGAATTGATGAGACATGCGTACGACACGCCAACATTGCTTGGCGTCTATCGATCCGCACCGTACTTGCATCACGGCACGGCCGCGACTCTTGAGGATGTACTCACCACAACAAATAAGGCTGATCAGCATGGAGTGACCAGTCAGCTGACAGCCAGTGAAGTGTCTGACCTTGTCGAGTTCCTGATGGCATTGCCGTATGAAGATCCGGAGCCAGCCGCTAAGGCTGCAGGGCTGAGGCAGGTTCTAAAGTAAAAACACGGGGCTCGTTCTTTCTGCCGGTTTCGTTTTGCGATATCACCACAGGGTGATCGGTTGGCTGGAATGACGAAACGCCGCATTAGCCGTTTGACTCCTTCACTGGGGCCATCGAATCCTGACCACAATCCGAAACGGAAAGTTCCATGACAATGCCCTCCTGTATACTTGCTCTTGATCAGGGAACAACCAGTTCGCGAGCTATTGTTTTTGGGCACGACGGTTCGATCCTGGCCCTCGCGCAAAAGGAGTTTACGCAGTACTTTCCGCAGCCTGGCTGGGTGGAGCACGATCCCGAAGAAATCTGGACGACCCAGTTAGCTGTCGCTAAAGCTGCGATGAAAAAAGCGAAGATCACCGCTTCCGATGTCGCTGGGATTGGCATAACAAATCAACGGGAAACGACAGTTCTCTGGAATCGCCGAACCGGCAAACCGATCCACAATGCCATTGTGTGGCAGGATCGTCGCACGGCAGGAATTTGCGACCGTCTGAAGAAGGGAAAGAAGGCCGAAGATTTTCGTGTCCGCACAGGCCTTGTGATCGATTCCTATTTCTCGGGCACAAAGATCGCCTGGATGCTCGACAACGTCCCCGGCGCCAGGGAACTGGCAAAGTCCGGCGATCTGGCGTTTGGCACAATCGACACCTGGCTGCTGTGGAAGCTCACTGGAGGAAATGTGCATGTCACCGATGTGACCAATGCCTCAAGAACTTTGATTTGTAACATTCATAAAGCGGAGTGGGATGACGAACTGCTGAAGGCATTGAAGATTCCTCGCAACGTCCTTCCGAAGATCTGTTCGTCCAGTGAGATCTATGGGGAAACAACTAAGGCTCTGTTTGGTTCGCCAATTCCGATTGCAGGAATTGCGGGTGATCAGCAGGCAGCCTTGTTTGGCCAGATGTGCACAAAGCCAGGGATGGTTAAGAACACCTACGGTACGGGTTGCTTCATGTTGATGAATACGGGAACAAAGTTGCGAACTTCGAAAAGCAACCTGCTCACCACGATCGGCTGGAAGATTGGCAGGGAGACCGAGTACGCTCTGGAAGGCAGCGTTTTCATTGCCGGTGCGGTCGTGCAATGGCTTCGTGATGGACTGAAAATCATTCGCACGTCATCAGAAGTCGAACAATTGGCCTCGACAGTTCCGGACAATGGCGGAGTCTATCTGGTTCCGGCTTTCTCTGGTCTTGGAGCCCCGCACTGGGATCCTTATGCACGAGGCATCGTGGCTGGGCTGACTCGCGGAGCCACCGGAGGTCATATGGCTCGTGCGGCTTTGGAGTCGATTGCCTATCAGGTAGCCGATGTGCTGGACGCAATGCGAGCCGATGCGGGTATCAAAATTACTTCACTTCGCGTTGACGGCGGCGCAGCCACGAATAATCTCCTGATGCAGTTTCAGGCCGATATGCTCGGCGTTCCCGTTGTCAGGCCGAAGATATTTGAAACGACCGCTCTGGGAGCCGCGTTTCTGGCAGGACTGGCAACCGGCTTCTGGAAGAATCGAGATCAGTTGGCCTCGCAGTGGCAGCTGGATCGAACGTTCGAGCCATCAATGCCACGCTCAAAGGTGGAACATTTGCGGGCTGGCTGGCAGAAAGCGCTCGACAAATCACGGAACTGGGTAGACCCTGCTTAAAAGCGTCGATGCAACTCAAAAAGCCTGAGAGTGCATCGCGACACTGGACAGAGTCAATGAAACGCAGCGAAATGATAGCCGCCATGGAAGAACGCGGCACCGTGTGGGATGTCATCATTATCGGCGGCGGTGCCACCGGACTTGGCGCCGCGGTGGAGGCGGCCTCTCGTGGTCATCGTACCGTCCTTGTGGAGGCCGATGACTTCGCGAAGGGCACTTCCAGTCGCTCGACAAAGTTAATCCACGGCGGGGTGCGTTATCTGCGACAAGGCAGGATTGGCATGGTGCGTCAGTCGCTGCGGGAGCGCGAACGGTTGTTGCAGAACGCGCCGCACGTCGTGCATTCTCTGGACTTTATCATTCCTTCTTATCGCTGGGGCTCCCGAACCTTCTATTATGCGGGACTGAGGGCTTATGACCTTTTGGCCGGACAGCTGATATCCGGACGAGCTCGACGTCTTTCGTTATCTGACACCTGTCGATATCTGCCAACCCTGCGAAACGAATCGCTTCGGGGTAGTGTTTTGTATGCCGATGGTCAATTCGATGATGCTCGCCTGGCGATTACGCTGGCCCGAACCGCAGCCGATCACGGGGCGATTCTGGTTAACTCGATGCCCGTCGAACGCCTGCTTCAGAATGGATCTCGCGTCACAGGCGTTGCTGTGCGTGATCGACAGACGAAAGCTGAAATTTTACTTCACGGACGAGTCGTACTGAATGCCACAGGCGTGTTTGCAGAAGAGATTCTGCAAATGGATGCGACCTCAGTCAGGAACAACAATGCGGAGGATCGCCCGCAAGTAGCCCTCAGCCAAGGATCACACCTTGTGCTGGACGCTTCTTTTCTGCCAGGTTCTACGGCGCTGATGATTCCCGAAACCGACGATGGCAGAGTGCTGTTCGCAATTCCATGGCATGGCCGACTGCTGCTTGGAACGACAGATATCGCGGTCAATGTCGCATCTCGGGAACCGAGACCGCTCGAATCCGAAGTAGACTACCTTCTGGAACATGCAGGGCGATATCTTCAGACTCGCCCACAGAGATCTGACATTCGATCACAGTTTTCCGGGCTTAGACCACTAGTCAGATCCGGCAGTGGTTCCCAGTCAACCGCCCAGCTTTCAAGAGAGCATTTCATCCATACGTCCTCAAGTGGCCTGATTACAGTGATAGGAGGCAAATGGACGACCTACCGCCAAATGGGCGAAGACCTGATTAATCATGCCGAATCCACTGGCGGATTGACTCGAAGGGAATCAAAGACAGCGCAACTGAAACTTCATGGCTTTGTCACACCCGAGAGCAGGACCGAAGGCCCTTTGCAAATCTCTGCCGTTTATGGTTCCGACAACGAAGGAATCAGCACCTTAGTCCGCGCGCGGCCTGAGCTTGCCGAACGGCTCGATTCGCGCCTGCCCTATCGAGCCGCCGAAGTTGTTTGGGCGGCGCAGAAAGAGCTGGCGATATCTGTCGAAGATGTTCTGGCCCGACGTACACGGGCGTTGTTTTTGGACGCTCACGCCGCTGCAGATGCGGCGCCGCTTGTGGCCAGTCTTCTGGCCCACGAAAATGCCATGACGGAATCGTGGAAGCAGCAGCAGATCATCGCGTTTCGCAATTTAGCATTGAATTCTTATGCAGCTGGCCAGTTCCACGGGATGAGCCACGACTAGCAGGCTGTTGATTTAGTCGCTGCAGATCGAAATTCCGTTTAACCCGTGGCCGAAAGGCCAGGGTTTTCGAACGACCTGGCCTGTCGGCCACGGGTTAAACGATTAAATCAACAACCCCCTAGCCCACGGTTTAAACCAGACCGCTAATGCGTTCCGGCTATGAATGACAAACCCCGCAGTTTTAGATTTGACAGTGCACTGGGTGTTCTAAGAAACCTAAACGGTCTCCATTTCATTTTGAATGATGATGTCGAACTATGGTAATCGGATCGGCTCGCTTCACTGACCGTGCTCAGATCATCATTCCTGTTGCCACACTCCTGTTGCACGCAGTGTTCCTGGGAGGCCTGGGTTTTTGGCTATGGTCTCGTCAGCACTACCAATTTTTTCCTTTGGTGCTGGTCGCCTCCAGTGTTCTGGCTTGGTTTCGGCTTCAGGACGCCGTGTGGAATGCTTCGCCCAAGGTCAGCCTTCGTATCGCGGGATTGGGATTTGTCGCAACCGTGTGCTTCGCGGTAGCAGGCATATTTGAAAGCAATTGGTTTGGGGCGATTGCCGCGATCGTCTCGTGCTGGGCCCTGATCCGGCTGTACGGTGGAGCAAACATCGCTGACCGTCTGCGAGGGCCGGTGTTTCTGCTTCTTTTGGGGATTCCCCTGCCTCTGAACTTTGATCTAAAGTTGATCATCAGGCTTCAGAAAATTGCCTCTCTTCAGGCCAGTCGATTCCTCGATCTGTATCATGTGCGGCACAGTATCTCAGGAGTTGCGATCTCGACGGAAGACCGTAGCTTCATGGTGGAAGAGGCGTGCAGCGGGATTCATTCGCTGTTCTCTTGTCTTTGTGTCATCGTGTTCCTGTCCGTCGTTCAGAGGTACAGTTTAATTCGAATCCTTGTGAACGTGGCACAGTCTGTCCTCTGGGTCGTGGTCGCCAATGCTTTGCGTGTTTTCCTGGTCGTGTATGCTCATTCCGTTTGGACGATCGCACTGGACAGTGGCTGGCGACACGACGCTCTGGGAGTTCTGACGTACGCAATTGCTCTGCTGATGGCGATCAGCACGGATCGGCTGATGCAGTTTATTGTTCCCCTTGCGGGATCCGAGACGATGAAGAAAGACAACATTTACGAGACCTCCAAAAGCCCATTGGCCCAGTTGCTGACTTTTGTGGATGATAAGCGTGTTTGGCTGAACAAATTTCTGGACCGGCCACGACTCAGTGAATCGATGTCGCTCCGAGTCATTGTCGGGGTGCTGGTCCTGTTGTTCGTGCCTTTCTCAGCAGTCAGCTACGGACGTGTTGCCAGCCGATGGTTTGCTGCTCCCGTGGTGGCCACCGTCGATGCTCCCGAATCACTGGGTGATATGGCGACCCTGCTGGCGAAAACCGGAACGATGCCCGCCGTTGTGGACGACTGGGCTCTCATGAATTCAGAGCGAGTGGACCGGTCGCCCGATGATCCATTAGGGATGACTTCACTCATCCACACCTTTCGGGGGCATGGCCTGGAAGTCAGCTTTTCTGTTGACGGATACTACTCAGGCTGGCACGATCTCGCCTATTGCTATACAGCCCTTGACTGGAAACTCAAGGATCAGTCGAACTCCCGAGATGAAGCCACAAAATACTTCAGTACAAGTCTCAGCCTGTATGCGGATGATGGTCAGCATTTGCTGAATTACTTCTCCTGTTTTGACAGTCAGCTGGTTCCTGTCCGGCCCGGTGATCCATCAATCGGAACAATCAAGACGTTCGAGAATCTGCTGGAACGTATGGGTCTGAAACAGGGGAATACCGAAAAGGATCCGCCGATCGTGGTGCCCGTCTTCCAGTTGCATCTGATGTGTGTCAGCCCGCAGGAATTGCTGGATCATGAAAAGGAAAGCGTGAGACTGTTGTTTGATCGACTCAGCCAGCACACGCTGACGTCATTGAAGGAGTCATCACGATGAAATGGTATCGCAATTGGCTGCGGGAATGGAAAAGTCGCCGACGTGACTTCCGAATGCCCCGGATGCTGACTTTTCAGTTCTATTGGTCGATCATTACGTTTCCGTATCAATGGCTGGTTGAGAATTGGCAGAATCAGCGATTGCGTGATCTATTGCTGGGCCTGCCGGCCTTGGCCGGATTGATTGGCGTCCCTGTGCTTCTGGCAGACCTTCAGGTTCAGGAGCAGTCACTTTCTGCCGTGTATTATCGTGAAGCGCAGGCGGCGGTTGCCGGCAAGCAGTTTCCTCGGGCGGAGTTACTGCTGACGCGAGTGTTGAACCGTGGGAATTCGTCCATCGTCAGTGATGCTCGGTTTCTGATGGCCGTTCTGATGGAGGAAACGGACCGGAAAGATCGTGCCAAAGAATTGTTTCGCATGCTCGCTCCGGATGACAGTCGTGGGAACCGGGCTGCTCATCGACGCATGGCCATTCTGTTGTCGAACGACATCTCCTACCAGAGTGATTCCTCTGACATTTCGCGATTGCATTGGCATCTGATGTCGTCGGATGCGGATGACTCTCCGGAATTGTCGATGGCCTGGGGACGTTATTCCCTGGCCATTCAGGATTTGAAGGCCGCTCACGGGTATTTTGAAAAGGCCGTGGATCGCTTCCCTGAACTGTGGCAAACGTTGGGTCTTATTGAAACTCAGACGGGCCGGACTGTTTCTGCCGTGACCAGTTTTCAGCGATCGACGGAGTACTTTCAGAAGCGTCTGGATGAGAATCCTTCTGATGATCGCACTCGAATTAATTACGCTGACGTGTTGATGAAACTGGGGCGACTGGACGAAGCTCGACTGCTGCTGGAGCGGGGACAGCGTTTGAACCCGGACGGTCCCTGGCCCTGGTTGCTGGCATCTCTGGCTGTGGCCTATCACGACATTCAGTCGACTCAGCAGGTCACTGTGTCCGATCTGTTGAGTTATCTTGATCGGGCTTTGACTTACGA
>JANPHT010000245.1:0-1245 GCA_031424595.1 Planctomycetota bacterium | reverse complement strand
CGGGAACTCAGTGACCAAAAGCCATCGTCGTGATACCGCAGAATGGTTGCTTCACGAATTTGCAGGTCACCCACATCCGCATTTATGAATTGCAGGAGGCCTGGTGAGCGCGCAATCCAGATTGCAGTCAGCAGACTGGCTGCGAAACAAAGCCAGATTCGACTCGCTGCAGGTCCCGCCGGACTTTGAAAGAGCCCCGGGCGATTCAGCGTCTTTTCTGTCATCCAGGATTTCAATGAGCGTGACAGAATGACGTACCGATTTGTTTTCAATGCTGGCGGCGCAGGCATCGCGAGGACGGCAGCAGGAAATGAGAGGATTGCAATTCCCACCAGTGGATGCTGCGTCCACGCATACAGCGTCGTCATTCCGGCGGCTATAACCGCAGATGCTCCCAGCTGAAACGTAGATGCGTTTCGCAGCTGGTCAGCGGCGATGCGTGAAACAGGAAAACAGGTGATCAGTGCAACGTTGTGGCGGCCAAACGAAAATATCAGCAGTCCATAGATTCCTGACGAAATGACTGTCTGCGTCAACCATGACGTACGGTGTTGAGCCGCCAGCACGACGATGGCAATAAGGAACATCGGCTGAGTGAGCGCAGTCCAACGTTCGTAATAAACTGCCGTCCCTATGGAATACATCACAACCGAGACCGCAAAGATCAAATCAAACGGCTCTAGAAACTGAAGCCCGTCCGGTGGGATGACGAGAAACACAATCGTGTTTGCAGCCAGCATTGACGAGAATGTGAGCAGCAGTGCCTTCAGCAGTTCGTGAATGGAACACGTCTGAGGCGGAAACTCGATTGTTGGCCTTGAATTGGGAAGGCGATCGGTCTGGATCGGATTCCCTTGAGACTGGTAGTAGATATCACGCATGTTTCGTCCTCATGGAAAAGTAATGAAGCTGTGGAACAACCGAAAAGTGGACACGAAGTCCCTGAGGTAAGTTGTGGTTCTTCAATGCTCTGCGCAGGGATGCCGCCTTCTCTGGCGTCCCCGTGGCAACCACCAGCCGGAACTTGCTTTCAGCAACCATTGCAACAAACTCGGGTGAGATTCGGCGAGCATTGATATCGGCGGCACACTTTCTGGCGACATGATCGACTGCACCGCCAACATCGACTCGAATCAATTCCAGGATGTCCGTGCCATGTTCGCGGCAATGGACGGCGTGTCCCAGTTTTGGCGGCAACCACGGATACCGTGTCATCACTTCCAGTGTCGACAACCTGATCCGAGG
>JANPHT010000244.1:0-4959 GCA_031424595.1 Planctomycetota bacterium | reverse complement strand
TTCGATAAACTCGGGAATGGTGCTGATTACGAACGACTTGCGATTCGATAGCCCATATTTTCCCTGACAACAAACATCGTAAAGTCCTGGTGGAACGTTGGCTGCGATGTTGACCGTGAAGACATTTTCGACAGGCTGCGGCCCTTCATCAAACGGCGTCACCTCTGCCATCTTGCGAACAAACGTGATTCCATCGTGGCTGAAAACAAGTCGATCGACATCGTCCAGATCATTCCCCGCGATCGTGATGTCAACGGAAGTGCCAGGCGAACCGCCCGCTGGAAAGACACTGTCAAGTCGAGCCGTTGGCAGTTGCCCCACGGCGGCATCGGCACACAACGTCAACGTGACAACGAACACGATACGGCGGAAATGACTCATGAGTGTCCTTCATTCGATGGCCTCAGGATCTCCGAAGGCAGATGCCAGGACCTGCCACTCAATCACGATCGAAGTATATCCCGGACAACGTGTCCATGCACATCTGTTAACCTGAAATCACGGCCCTGGAAACGGTAGGTCAGTTGTTCGTGGTTGACTCCCATCATGTGCAGGATGGTCGCGTTCAGATCGTGAATATGCACAGGCTTATCGACGACGTTGTAGCTGAAATCGTCGGTTTCTCCGTAGACCTGGCCGCCCTTGATACCGCCCCCAGCCATCCACATCGTGTAGTTTCGAGGATGATGGTCACGACCATAATTGTCCTTCGTCAAGGTCCCCTGACTGTAGACGGTTCGGCCAAATTCGCCGCCCCAAATGACCAGTGTGTCGTCCAGCATGCCCCGCTGCTTAAGATCCCTCACCAATGCCGCACTGGGGCGATCGCAGGCTGCTGACATTCCTCGGATGGCCCCAGGCAGGCCGCCATGATGATCCCAACCGCGGAGAAAGACCTGAGTGAACGGCACTCCCCTTTCGGCCATGCGACGAGCGAGCAAACAGTTGTAGGCGAACGTACCCGGTTCTTTCACATCCGGGCCATACATGTCGAGGACACTTTGTGGCTCGCTGGAGATATCGGTAAGTTCCGGAACAGACGTCTGCATCCGGAAAGCCATCTCGTACTGCGAGATGCGAGACGAAATTTCCGGATCACCCACGGAGTTCAGGCGGTCCGTGTTAAGTTCCGCCAGTCCATCGAGCATCCGCCGGCGAGTGGCCGCGTCAACGCCACTGGGGTTCGAAAGGTACAGCACGGGATCGCCGGAAGATCGCAACGCCACGCCGGCGTGGCGAGTCGACATGAATCCACTGCCCCAGAGTCTTGAGAACAACGCCTGAGTCTGAGCTCCGCCAGGAATCCTTGAATGCAGGACAACGAATGCCGGCAGATCCTTATTGGGACTTCCAAGTCCATAAGACAACCATGATCCCATGCTTGGCCGACCGGGAAGCTGACTGCCCGTCTGAATATAAGTGATCGCCGGGTCGTGGTTGATTGCTTCAGTATTCATCGTCTTAACAATGCAGATGTCGTTGACGATTGACGCGATGTTCGGCAAAAGTTCGCTGACCCACGCACGATGTTCACCGTGCTGCGCAAACTTGAAGACCGAAGGAGCACACGGCAGTCGACTTTGACCGGACGTCATCGTCGTGATTCGCTGACCGGCTCGAACGCTTTCGGGAAGATCCTTGTCGAAAAAGTCGGCCAGCTTCGGCTTATAATCGTAAAGATCCAGCTGCGACGGAGCATCCGCCATGAACAGCCAGATAACTCGCTTGGCGCTTGCCGGATGATGCAGACTCGGCATCTCACCGAATGAAGTCTTTAATGCAGTGTTCGCAGCCAACAGGTTTGGATTCAGTACCGAAGCCAGGGCAGCCGTGCCAATTCCCGCCGCCGTTTGACCAAAAAAGTAACGGCGGGTTTGCTGAAGTGCATGTTGATTGAATGGGTGCATGATAGATGCCTCAGGCTGATCGTCGGTATTAGTTTCCCGAAGGGAAGGTCTCCGGACCAATCCCCGGTAAGTAGGTCTATTCCTTGGTGATGACTTCATCCAGGTTCAACAGCAGATTAGACATCATCGTCATGGCCGCGTGGTCGGCGGGATCAAGATCGGTGGCCTTGGGTGCGGCTCCGATGCCGAGCAGTTTTTCAGCCTCAGCGGGGTTGGCCTTGTAGTGGGCCAGTTGCTCGGCGTGGACTCTCGACAGCACACTGAGCTCGTGCTCAGTCGGAGTGCGAGCCGTGCAGGTGAAGAATCCAAACGACAATGTCGATTCCAATGACTCGCCGCCTTCTTTCATCATACGAACCGCCAGTTGGCGCGACGCTTCCACGTATTGTTCATCGTTCATCAGCACCAGTGCCTGCAACGGAGTATTTGTGCGGGCTCGGCGAGCCACGCAGGTTTCTCGCGACGGCGCATCGAATGCCATGAGTGATGCAGGTGGAGCCGTGCGCTTCCAGAACGTGTAGAGACTGCGTCGATACAACGCCTCGCCGGCATCCCGCTTGTAGAACTGAGTCGTGCTGCCGACAAACGACACAGATTCCCAGATGCCGTCCGGCTGATACGGCTTCACGCTCTTCCCGCCAAACTGCTCCGTCAGCAAACCGCTCATCGCCAATGCGCTGTCACGCACGACTTCGGCATCGAGACGAAAACGAGGGCCGCGAGCCAGCAATTCGTTGTTCGGATCAGTCAGCAGCAGTTCCGGACTTACCTTAGACGACTGTCGATAAGTGCTCGACATGACGATCAGTTTTTGCAGAGCCTTGACGTTCCAGCCGCTTTCGATGAACTCCACAGCCAGCCAGTCGAGCAACTCCGGATGAGTCGGCCACTGGCCCTGCATACCGAAATCTTCTGCCGTCTTGACGATGCCGACGCCGAAGTACTGCTGCCAATATCGATTAACCGTCACTCTCGCGGTGAGTGGATGCGAGGGATCCGTCAGCCACTTCGCCAGCCCCAGGCGATTTTTGGGAGCATCCGCAGCCATTGGCGGGAAGACCGCAGGAACGTTAGGCGCAACCTTTTCGCCCGGCATGGTGTATTCGCCGCGCTTCAGAATAAACGTCTCACGAGGCGTTGCCAGATCCTCCATAATCATCGTGATTGCAATTGCCGCGTCCGTGTCGCTTCGCTGCTTCGTCATTTCGTCGAGCTGTTTCTGCAGTGGCTCAAACGTTGTCCGAGTCTTCGGATGAATGAACTGTACAAAGTGATCTCGAATCAGCTTGATCTGTTCGGGAGTTCGGGTCGCCACTTCAACTTTGATCCCGTCACGCACGGGCTGTGGTACGGTGGACTTCTCAAGAGCCTTCTCATGAGCTTCCCAGGCCAATTGGGATTCGAATTCGGGGCTTCCCTGCGGCGTCTTTGTGACACTTCCCGCATGATCCCAGTAAGCTGTTCCACCGAATTGCGTAAACGCCCATCCGTTGAGTTCCGCTCCTGCGGCGAGACCCACGTGAGCCGCATCGACTTCCAGCCGAACCCATTGGCCCGTTGGGGGCAGTGGTCCCATTGATCGGTGTTCGGGCAGATCGCCAGCGCCGAACGGAATCTTGTCCTCACCCCAGAACGCTCGATGATTCCAGGTGCCGTCATTGAACTGCAGCATCACCGTTTGAGGCGGATTGGCCGGATCGAGCCAACAGTAGGCAAACAATTTATCGCCCGCGCCGATTTTGAGCGTTGAAGTGGCTCCGGTGTAGAAGTGCTGACTCAGCGCGTCGGCTTTCCGACGAGTTGACTTCGCGCCCGTGTGCACGGGATGCTCGGGAGCCGCAACGAATTCCCACGGCGTGTCCCCCTGAAGCTGTGCGCCGGCCGGCGCTTCGTCTTCGATCCAGATGTAGTCGGCAGGTTCCGTCGCAACGGCGACTGCGCCAATACCCGGATCAACGTAGTCGACAGCCGAAAGAGCCACGTTGATCTGTTCTTTAGTCGATGCAATTTTTGTGTCGAGATCTGCAATTGTCGCCGTCTGCTCGGGAGTCGGCACTTTAATCGTCGGCGGCGGAGCCAGAGCATTGCCGTCCATCGCCGCATCGGCTGAGGCGTTGTAAAAGGCAAAGAGTTGATAGAATTCTTTTTGCGACACCGGATCGAATTTGTGGTCGTGACAAACAGCGCATCCCAGGGTCATTCCCATAAATATTGTGGACATAGTTTCGGTGCGGTCAACAGCGTACCGGACGAGCACTTCTTCATTGATCGAACCGCCTTCGCTTGTGGACACGTTGCAGCGATTGAAGCCCGTTGCAATCTTCTGGTCGATGGTGGAGTTCGGCAAAAGGTCACCGGCCAGTTGTTCCACAGTGAACTGATCGAACGGCTTATTCGTATTGAAGGCACCGATGACCCATTCTCGATATTTCCACAGCGCTCGTTCGTTGTCCAGATGCAGTCCGTGAGAATCACCATAACGAACAAGATCCAGCCAGTAGCGAGTCATCTGCTCGCCATACCGACCGGACGCCAGCAATCGATCGACGACTTTTTCGTAAGCGTTGGCGTCGGCATCTTTGAGAAACGCATCGACTTCCTGCGGCGTTGGCGGAAGTCCAGTGAGATCCAATGTCACTCGGCGAATCAGTGTCGATCGATCACCTTCCACGGACGGCTTCAGCCCGGCTTTGTCGAGCTTTGCCATTACGAAATTGTCGATTGGATTTATCGCCCAGGCTTCATTGCTGAGCGCGGGCAGTGGCAATCGTTCAGGTTTGAGGAATGACCAGTGCCCCTTGTATTCCGCACCCTGCTGAACCCATCGCGTGAGGGTGTCGATCTGTTGTGGCGTCAGTTTCTTTCCCGTGTCTGGCGGGGGCATAACCAGATCGGCATCGGCCGACACAATGCGGGCGAGCAATTGACCTTCTTCCGGCTTTTCCTGATCGATCGCCGCTGTGCCGGATTCAAGTTTGGCAATGGCCCCGTCGTGCCGATCAAGTCTCAGCCCGGCCTTACGTTCGGCAGCATCCGGGCCATGGCATTTGAA
>JANPHT010000243.1:0-32234 GCA_031424595.1 Planctomycetota bacterium | reverse complement strand
GTCATCTTGAGTCAGATTGACCGAACCAAAACCGAAGTCAACTAACGCCGCTATCATTCGATTGCTGTTGTCAGGTGTTGCTTGTTTAACAACTCGACAAACTCTTTGAAGTCGGATGTCAGGTCCATACTTCCCCCGGTTGTATTCGTGTCGAATCAGCTCCAATGCGGCGATACGTTCCTGCGGCGTCTTCGACAACCACCAGGAAAGATCGCTCGTCTGTTCCTCCTGTCGAACTTTTGTGATCACTTTTTCAATGGCCATCGCTCCTGTCCTAAAAACCGCATCACGGATTATACCCCAGATTCGGTGCCAGCCAGCGTTCGATGTCCTTCACCGTCATCTTCATTCGACCCGCGTAGTTTTCGACCTGATCTTTCGAGATGCGATCCACGGCGAAGTACTTTGATCCGGGAATCATTCGATCGGGCAAGCTGAAGTACATCCCGCTCACTGATGCCGCCGGCCACATCGCGAAACTGCTGGTGAGGCTCATTCCGGTCGCTGTCTCTGCATCGAGCAGTTTCCAGAGCGGTCCCTTCGGCAAATGGTCCGGGCAGGAAGGATACCCAAACGCCGGACGGATACCGTCGTATTGTTCGTCGATGAGCTGATCGTTGGTCAGGCCTTCAGACTTACCGTAGCCCCACTCGCGGCGGACCCTGGCATGCAGGTATTCAGCAAATGCTTCGGCACATCGATCGGCCAACGCTTTGATCATGATGGCGCGATAATCATCACCAGCGGCTTCGACCTTCTTCGCAAGTTCATCACAACCGTGACCAGCGGTGACTGCAAAAGCACCAACATAGTCGGGAATTCTCGCCGCTGGCGCGACGTAATCCGCCAGCGAGCGAAAACTCGTCTGACCGACTCGTTCCCATTGTTGCCGCAGCATGGGGAATCGCATCAGCTCTGTCGATCGCGTTTCGTCAGTCCATAACACGATGTCGTCGTCGTCGGAATTTGCTGGCCAGAAGCCATATACGCCGCAGGCTTTTATGCTCTTGTCCTTCAGCATCAGCGACAGCTCCGCTTGAGCATCTGCAAATAACTTGCGAGCTTCCTCGCCAACAATCGCATCGTTCAGAATCTTTGGGTACTTTCCGATCAACTGCCATGAGCTGAAGAACGGCGACCAGTCGATGTATGGCACCAGTTCATCTAAAGGCAGATCTTCGATGATGCGAGTCCCCAGGAACTCTGGCTTTGGCGGCGAATAGTTCGCCCAGTCGACTGTAAACCGCTTTGCCAACGCCTCTGCGTGGGGCACCAAAGTAACCTGCTGCCGCTGGTCGAAGGTAGCTCTCGCTTTTGCCTGAGCTGCCAGGTTCCGCGCCGAGTAAGCAGCCTTCTGATTTGCATCGAGCAGTGCTTCGACTACCCCTACCGACAGCGAGGCATCGCCTACATGCACCACCGGCTGATCGTACGACGGTGCGATCTTCACGGCTGTATGCTTCGCGCTGGTTGTGGCACCGCCGATCAGCAGTGGAACGGTGAAACCCTGTTCCTTCATCGTACGAGCTACAATGATCATTTCTTCCAGTGAGGGCGTAATCAGGCCGCTCAACCCAATGATGTCGGCCTTGTGCCTGATCGCCTCCTCAAGAATTCGTTCGCATGGCACCATCACCCCAAGATCTATCACTTTGAAGTTGTTGCAGCGAAGAACAACGGCAACAATGTTCTTGCCGATGTCATGTACGTCGCCCTTCACCGTCGCGATCAGGAATGTGCCTCGATTGCTGCTGGCCAGAGCATTCGGATCCGCCAGCTTTTCAGCGGCTTCTGCGAGTGCCACTGCTTCTTCGCGCTGACCCAGAAACAAACCGACGTCATTGAATCGTCCCAGCTTCCCGCTGATCTTCGCAGCTTTCTCGGCTTCCATGAACGGTTCCAGCCACGCGACAGACTTCTTCATCACTCGCGCGGACTTCACCACCTGCGGCAGGAACATCTTGCCGGCACCGAACAGTTCGCCGACGACATTCATGCCGTCCATCAGCGGACCCTGAATGATGTCCAAAGGACGGCCGTACTTCAGCCGAGCTTCTTCTGTATCCCCGTCAATGTAATCGGTGATGCCCTTGAGCAACGCGTGCTGCAGACGCTGTTCGACTGTGCCTGTTCGCCATTCTTCGACCTTCTCTTTGCCGCTGGCTTTGGCTTTGACCTTTTCTGCGAAATCAATCAGTCGCTCCGTCGCATCCGGCCGACGATTCAGGACCACATCTTCGATGCAGACCAGCAGATCCCTGTCGATTTCGTCATACACTTCCAGCTGCTGCGGATTCACGATGCCCATATCGAGCCCCGCCTGAATTGCGTGATACAGGAAGGCCGCGTTCATCGCTTCACGCACAACATCGTTGCCTCGGAAGGAAAACGACACGTTGCTCACGCCACCTGACGTCTTGGCCCCGGGGCATTCCTTTTTGATACGGCGCACCGCTTCGATGAATTCGACCGCGTAGTGGGCGTGTTCTTCCATCCCCGTGCCGACGGTCAGAATGTTCGCGTCGAAGATGATGTCCGTTGGCGGAAAGCCGACTTCTTCGGTCAGCAGCTTGAAGGCTCGCTTGCAGATGCGAACCTTGTCATCACACGTTGCTGCCTGCCCTGTCTCGTCAAACGCCATGACGATCACCGCCGCGCCGTAGCGACGAACCAGCTTCGCGCGGTGCAGAAACTCGGTCTCACCTTCCTTCAGACTGATGCTGTTAACGATGCTCTTGCCGTGGACGCACTTCAGACCAGCTTCCAGCACTTTCCAGTCAGAGCTGTCAATCATGATCGGCACGCGAATGTTGTCATCGTGCAGCAGCCACAGGAATTTCTCCATGCAGCGTGGCCCGTCAAGCAGACCTTCGTCCATGTTGACATCAATGACCTGAGCACCGCCATCGACCTGATCGCGAGCGATACTGATCGCTTCGTCGAATTTGTCTTCGCGAACAAGTCGCAGAAACTTGCGAGATCCGGCGACGTTGGTGCGTTCGCCAACATTCATGAAGTTCGAATCCGGTCGCAAAGCCAAATAATCAAAGCCTGAGTACGTCGACCATCCGTTACCCTGAGGGATTTTGCGAGGCGGAATGTCTTTCACGACTTCAGCAACCGCACGGATATAGGCCGGAGTTGTCCCGCAGCAACCGCCGACGATGTTCAGTAAACCCGCTGTGGCCAGCATGCGCACGATCTCAGCGAAGTCCTCGGCACTTGTGTCGAAGCCGCCCATTCCGTCCGGCATGCCCGCGTTTGGATAGCAGCTGACATACTTCGTTGCCATGTTCGACAGTGTTTCGAGATATGGCTTGATCTGCTTCGGCCCCAGCGCGCAGTTGAAACCGATGCTGAGCGCCGGAAAGTGTTCAACCGCCGCGTAGAAGGCTTCGACGGATTGTCCCAGCAGAGTCACTCCGCCCGTGAACACGGTGCCGGAAATCATCACCGGAATCTCGCGGCCTTTCTCTTCGAACACCTGCCCGATGGCGAACAGGCAGGCTTTCATGTTGAGCGTGTCAAAGCTGGTCTCGGGCAGCAGCAAATCGCAACCACCATCCATCAGCCCGCGAATCTGTTCGGCGTAGGAAGCGACCATCTGATCAAACTGAAATGGCCGACTTCCCGGCTTATCGGCATTCATTGAAAGCTGGACTTTGGTCGGACCGATACTGCCGGCGACGTAGCGTGGCTTATTGGGATTACGCAATGTCTCCTTGTCGGCGACCGTTCTTGCCAGCTCGGAACCTGTTTTGTTAATCTCGTAGGTCAAGTGCGAAAGATGAAACTCTTCCAGCGAAACGATGTTCGCATTGAACGTGTCTGTCTCGATAATGTCCGCACCGGCATCCAGATACTGTTGATGAATCCCCGAGATCAGGTCGGGCTGAGTCAATACGAGTAAATCTGTGGCATTTCGAATATCGACCGTATGGTCTTTGAAGCGCTCACCTCGATAACCTTCTTCAGTGGGGTTATTCGACATGATTAAGGCACCCATCGAGCCGTCGATGACGAGGATACGTTTTTCAAGCTGTGTGCGGATATCGGGGCGGTTCAGAGTCATTCGAATTCGTTGTCGTAAGAATAAATCGGGGTCAATGCACGGGTATTCTAAGGCCGTT
The DNA here is from genome assembly GCA_031424595.1 of Planctomycetota bacterium. Classification (GTDB taxonomy): domain Bacteria; phylum Planctomycetota; class Planctomycetia; order Planctomycetales; family Planctomycetaceae; genus SXXK01. The sequence continues at coordinate 28,104 of JANPHT010000243.1, read as the reverse complement.
CTACCCCGACACAAAGCCGTGTTCTCTGGTTCAAGCCGGATTCACTGAGGCGGGACAGGGATTTATTGGGGGATAATGCTCACTTTGACTATTCGCTGATCAGCTTAAGCACCGCATCAATCGGCGCAGCCAGCGTCGACTCGCGAGCGCGGCGAGCGATGTTGATTGCAATCAATCGCCCGGACACATCGCATAAAGGTCCACCGCACTGGTTTGGAGTAAGCGGCACATCATGCTGCAGCACCGACTCAAAACCACTCCGTCGGTCACTGACCTGTCCGGACCGGCCATCCAGAAACTCGGTACGCTCGAACCGTTCACTCGGATCATGTTGAAGACGAGCGAACGAATTCACCAACTCGTTGTCTCGCTCATATTGCATTCGCAAACAATCACCGGGCTGGAACTGTTGAAGAGCACCGGAAACCTCTTCTAACGTATGGACTTGCCGTCCGCTCAGCCTGATCACTCGGTCTCCCACACGCAGCCCACTGAGTCCTGCCGCGCCGTTGGGTGCAACTTCTTTCACTCGAACAGATTTGGTCGAGTCCACGAACTCCAGGACTGCCCCGAGTTTTGCAATCCTACTCGGCTCTGTGAGTTTCTCTCGGGCCAGCAATCCGGGACGACTCACGGAATCCAATCCTGTCGCCGCAAACACGGCCGAATACAAAAGGTCAGGAGAGTCATTTGCCTTCGCTGGCAAAGTCGCAGCGGAAGTCCGAGGCTTCTCAAGCGTCAGGATAGCCACATCCATCGCAATGTCGGCTTTTAAAATTTCAGCTGCAGAGATAGACCCGTCTGGCGACAGGCACCTGATTGGCAAGTCGGGCGTCAGTTCACTCAGCTTGGTCGCCACATAATCTTTGTCGAGAATAGTGCCTAACGCCACACGTTCGAGCAATTGTCCCTGATGGATTTCAACTGTTCGTTCGCGACATATTTTAGAAGCAGCGTTGTGCAAAGTTGGGATTTCGCCGAGCACAGCACGGCTGCTGTCGGCTGCTTTTTTCGCAAGGCTTTCGAGGGACACAAATGACTTCAGGGCTTCAGCAACAACGGCGACGGTTATGTGATGATTAGATTCCGCTCCCAAGCCAATCTGCCTGTGCAAGCCAATAAGTTGGCCTCTCAAATTCACCAGCGGGCCTCCAGAATCACCGGCTGTCAAAATACACGACGATCGCTGTGATACGGCATCGAAAGTCAGTAATTCTCCCAGTCGAATGACAGGGGATACGCCATTCCTTTCGCGACCCGGATAACCTGCGGCCAGAACGCTCTCACCTTTCGTGAACGTCACGGGGAGACCGATTCCTACGGTGGGCAACCGGCGACCGTCAAAGCTATTATCGACTTTCAACAGCGCGACATCGGCCACGGTGTCCCTTTGCAGAATCTCTGCCTCAGCCTCCGTTCCGTCATGGAAGATCACCGTCGCGGATCCGTGCTCCCGATGAAGCCCATGCGCCACCGTCAGCACATGGCCTTCCGCTGTAATGATGACGCCGGACGACGTATCCGTCACAGATACAATTCGAACGGTCGCCATGCTGAGTTCCGCACACACAGATGCCAGCGTGGTCTCTGATGTTCTCGCTGAGATCGCATCACTTGAAATCAACGGCAAAAGCAGAATGGCTATCGCTCGGAATGCACTGCGGCTACGGGCAACGTTTTGGTTTTTCATGACAGTATCGACTTCGTCGAAGGCAGTATTGTCAGTTCTCCAGCCAACCGCACAAACAGCCGTTCCAGTAGTATCGCGGGGTCTGTTCGGCTGCCACCTTTCATTTCAGTGTCGGCCTCAACCAGCAGATGCAGGATGCGACTAGCACGTTCGAAACCTATGCGGCGAAGATACGACTCCGCCGGACCGATGGCATTGGAAAACACACCCGCCGCAGCTATCGCATCTCGAAGCGAAGTTCCTGTGCGGGCCCGTTCTGTGGCTTCGGCAAATTTTCTGAAGACGAATGTCACGCCTCCGAGAATTTTTTGGGGCGCTTCGCCGGACTTGAGAAGCTTCTCAAGGGCTTCAATCGCATGACCCGGGTGTCCGTCGCGAACGGCATCGAGCATGACCCACGTCGTTTCAGTCCGCCAGCCACCAACAACCTTGGGTACGTCTTCCCGAGTGATTGTCTCGTTGTCACCCACGAGCGAGGCAAGCTTGGCGATTTCCTGCCGAAGCAGATCCAGTCCATCTCCGGCCAACGCTATGATCAGGGCGGCTGATTCGCGATCGAGTTGTTTTCCGTATTCTTCCCTGGCAATCTTCTGCAGCCACTTCTGCAACCCAGCCCCAGTCAGCTCGCCACACTCGAGTGACATCGCATGCTGCTCCACCAGCTTGAACAGTTTCGTATTCTTTGGCCAGCTTTTTACATCAAGAATCAGCAACGACCCCTTTGCCGGATGCGTAACGTACTTTTCAAGAACAGGTCGATGCTTAGAGATAAACTCGTCAGCATCTTCAATAAGTACGATGCGCTGATCGCCAAACATCGAGACCGTTTTCAGCTCGGCCATCACATCGCGAATCTCGGCCTTGTCGCCAGACAGTCGAGTCAACGACAGATCGGCCTCATCTCCACTCGCACCGGGGATTCGATGCAGGATCTCCTGCCGAAAATAACGCTCCGGACCATACATCACGAGAACGGATACGGGCTGCGTCGGGGCCCTGGCGGACAGAAATTCGGTGGCATGCATGAGACTTGGAGCCTACGTTTTTTAAGGCACAACGCCTTGCCAACTGGTGTCGATTCTGCGAGGGGCTGATTTCCCATTCTGCCGTCGTGAGCAGTCGCCAAACCAGTCCATAGCAAGATTCGTGAGAATTCGGTGCCATCGACGAATCGTTCCGAATACCGCAACGATTGCAGCCCGCGGCAATCCGTGAGACGACTTTTACGAAGCCGACTGCTTTCTTTCTCGTCGTAGTGTGCAGAACTCTCTCCCGATTTTCCACACACATGGCCTCCTGGTTGAAGTTGACTGATCGACCGATACGATGCGGCTCACTTTGGCCGTCTGAAAATTTGTCTGGAAACCTCTATGTTCAACCGCACGCGACTGATGGAACTGGTTCGGGAACGAGCCCTCAAGTTTGGCGATTTTACTCTGGCATCGGGCAAGAAATCGACTTACTACCTGGATGGTAAACAGGTCACCCTTGGTGCGGAGGGATTAATGCAAATCTCTTATGGACTGCTGGATCTGATGAAGGACATTGAATTCACAGGCTTCGGCGGCATGTCCATTGGGGCCGATCCGATCATCGGCGGCGTACTTGTGGCCGCAGCCTCACAGAATCGCCCTCTGTTGGGCTTCATGGTTCGTAAAGAGGCCAAGGGCCATGGGACTCAGCGATTTATCGAAGGACCGATTCAGCCGGGAGACAGAGTTGTGATTGTCGATGACGTCGTCACCACCGGCGGAAGTGCCCTGCAGGCGGTCGATCGAGTGGAGGAATTTGGCTGCAAGGTGGTTCACGCCGTTGGCATCGTCGACAGACTGCAGGGCGGCCGGGCCGCTTTTGAAGCTCGCGGAATTCCATTCTCGGCGCTATTGACGATTGAGGACTTCGGAATTACGCCGCCGAAGGAATGACTTTCGGGGTTGCTGATGGATTCGCGGGGCCAGTGCACCGCAAACTTGTCACTATGGCAATTCGCGAATGCGGAGGTTCCGGAACTCGATCGGTGAGCCTTCTGATTCCAGACACAGAAATCCTTTGGCTGGCGTGCAGTTTGTCCCGCCGGAAACTTCATCTCCGTTCACCCACAAACGTACTTCGCCATTGATCGCGCGCACGTAGTAGTGATTCCATTCGCCGAAACCAAGACTCAGGTTCTTCCGTGGAAAACTGCGGCTTCCATCCGGAGCTACGGGAGGAAACGGTTTCATGGTGGCATTGCCTGTCGGAAAGACATCGCCATTCGTCGTAAACCAATCCGGATCTTTTCCGGTTTGCTTTTTGTAAGCGTCTGTGTATCCATGATCCAGAATCTGCACCTCGATGCCCGCTGGTAATCCGCCACGCTTGAGCGATGACAATGATTTTTCGGTTGCCCACAGAAAGACTCCCGAGTTTCCTGCAGCTTTCAAATGTCGCCATTCGACCACCAATTCGAAATTGGTAACTTCTGTCGTGGTTCGCATCACTCCAACCGGGCTGCCCGTACAATGAATCTCGCCTTCCGGGAAACTCCATGTATCGTCATCACAGTTCACATTGACGAAATCGCTCTTTCCCAGCGATCTCCAGTCCGGACCGATGCCATCAATGCGAGCAGCCTTAACCACTTCGTGGGTGTCCTGCGTTTTTTCATCGACGGCGCAGACCGAAGGCACAAAGGCAAAACTCAGAATGACCAGTTGGAAAACATGAAACCCAGATCTGCGACTCATCGTTTGTCTCCGAGAAGATTGGCGGGAAGGTGTTGAGGAACCTCATTGAGAATGCCACACTGCTTTGATAACAGCCTGTACTACCCAGAGAGTAGATGATTTCCATATCGAAAGCACCTCATCGCTGGAATAGCCCCGCTCCAGCTCCCGTTTTCTGAGACCGCTATGTCGCTACAACTTCACGTCCATCTGCTGCCAGCCCTGATCGAAGACGACTTGCTGCGGGATAGTACCGCCGTGATCATCGATATCCTGCGGGCCTCCTCCACCATGACGACCGCGTTGCACAACGGCGCGAGCCAAGTCATCCCTTGCGGAACACCTGAAGAAGCCTTCCTGATTCGCAATCAGAACGAAGCCGGAACTGTGGTACTCGGCGGTGAACGCGGTGGCCTAAAGATCGCTGGATTCGATTTTGGAAATTCACCAGCGGAATACGATTCTGACAGCGTTCGAGGTCGCACAGTCGCTTTTACGACCACCAACGGTACCAAGGCCTTGTTGAAGGCTCTGCAGGCGCGGGAGATCCTTGTTGGTGCGTTCTTAAATCGGAAAGCGATCATCGATCGACTGGCGCGTGACCAACGAGTGTCCCATTTAATCTGCGCTGGAACGAATGGCGTGATTACCAGTGAAGATGTGCTGTTCGCCGGTGCTGTTGTTGATGGACTGATGCGGCAATCTTCCGCGAATCTCAGGTCCGGCTGCTCCTGGAGTCTGAACGACTGTGCGGAGATCGCCAGAGAATTCTGGCGGCAGTCTGTGGGTGACACTGGTGACGCCGTCTCGTCACATAACGATCACGTTACTTCAGTGAGTATTGAGGCAACGATGAAACGCAGTCGCGGTGGCCGCAACCTGCTAAGTCTCGGATATGATTCGGATATCTCGCTTTGCAGCCAATTGGATACGACAAGCCTCATTCCTGAGTTTCATCGTGATCGGCAGTGCTTGCTGGCTGCTGAGTAATACCTTCCACTTTCCAGCGTGACGGCACAGGCATTAGGCGTGCGTTTCCTGGTCGATCGCTGACTGTACACAATTGCGACCGGCTTTCTTAGCAGCGTAAAGCCTCTTATCCGCCAGCAACAGCAGGTGATCGACCGAATTGTCAGCATCGAATTGATCAAATGAAGCCACCCCAAGGCTGCAAGTGACTCGAAGCGGTCCGGCTTGAGTTGCAAATGGTAAAGACGAAACGGTAAGACGAAGTCGCTCGGCGACTCGTACGGCGGCGTGCAGACCAGACTTGTCTGCGATCACCAGGAACTCTTCCCCACCCAGGCGGCACAGCATATCACCTGGTCGCAAAACGCTTCTGAGCCGCTCGGCAAACTGACGAAGGACTTCGTCTCCCACAAGATGCCCGTAACTGTCATTCACATTCTTAAAGTGGTCAATATCGATTAAGACGATCGACAGCTCGCACCCAGTACGGCAACACTGGGGCAGCAGCTTTTCAAGCGTTGACATCAGGTAGCTACGATTGAATGTGTTCGTCAACGGATCGCGAGTCATTAATTCGTGCACGATCGCGTGATACTGGGCCTCTTCATCCATAGACGCCATAAACTTGAGGATGATGGAGCCTGTCCGAATCAACTCGCCACCTTTCAGATGCTGTCTTTCTGTCAGAAGGTGATCGTCTACGAACGTTCCGTTGCGACTGCCCAGGTCAACGACACTATAGCCGTTGTCGTCACTCTCAATTGCGGCGTGAACACGCGACACGGACGTATCCTCAAGAGCCACGTCACACGTCAGTTCCCGCCCGATGAGCACCCTTCGTCCCGTCAGGCGAATCAACTCCGCGTGGATAGCTGCCGGATAAATCTGCAGAAGGCAACCTCGGCTCGTTTTTGTTGGCTCTGCCGCGAAGAACTGCAGACCTTCAGTGTGAGTCTCAGCCAGAGACCGAGGTCTCGACGAGTCCGCTGAAGATTTGCTCACGTTCGAGGTCCTGACGACGGAAAAACGGCTGGCCGCTCCTATTTGGAACGGTCATCTAGGCCACAACAAGCCGACGTTCTGTGCCTATTGAATTACTGGTCCCAAGCGGCAGTTCACGATCCTGTCCCTCACCGTAGAGCACCAGTGTCACTTCATTTCCTGCCGCATTGAAAAACATCTCATCGGAAAATCCTCGCATCAACAGCAAGCCCCGGCCGCTGGCCAGCAGCGATTCGGGACTATTGCAGCGATCCAACGCTGCTTCGACGTTAAATCCCTTGCCTTCATCCCGGATTGTAATCCAAAGCCCAAAGGGGCTGACTAATTCTGTGATATGGATTTTTCGGTGACACCACGGTGACAGCAATTCTCGTTCAGCTGCCAGATCTATAAACGTCGAGGAACAATCTTCCTTTAATTCCGAACTGATTTCGAGATTTCCGTGGTAAAAAGCATTATTCAGGGCCTCCTCAAGAGCCATGCAAAAATGATTTTCCCGAGTCCCTTCAACCACATGGTAATCTGAGATTCCTCGCATCAGGCGGTCTCTAAGCCGGGGAATCAACTGGCAGCAGGTTGGTGCGTCAAACTGGGCGACTCTGACGTGGGTTGACTGAACAACGACCTCTTCAAGAATAGTCGCGTGAGTTGTCATCGCGGAAATTTCCCTGAGCCAAAGGACGAAGTCATTGCGAGACACTGGAGTCCAAGAAATCAACTGAGCGTTGTTTTGACAGACAGACCCAATCACTGCAAACGCATTTTGCTGATTTTGTGCTTCTTCGGTGATCCTGCTGGCGTCTGGCTGAGCGATATAAAGGTCACCAGGGGCAAGCCTATCCCTCAGTGTTTCAAATTGTTCTGCACTAATGTGACAAGGCGTAATCGCAGGTTGCATCTTTACGCAAAGACTATGCCGACTCTGAAAGAACGCTGCATCGTTGGTGATAATCTGAATTTTCATGGCAAATGTCTCAGTTTGCAACAGCCGGGCGTATCATTTTTCAGAATCCCAGACACGTTGTCTGGCCGATTTCCATAAAATGTTCCGGCAGGAGTGTTCATTTTTGGAAACGTATCTCAGGAATATCTGTAATTGGCAAACTGCGCAATGACGCGAGTTGGGAGTGGAACAAAATCGCTGACCGGAACGCTTTGTGCCAATTAGAGCTGTTTTGACGGTAACGGTTTTTCTGGTTAATCCACCGAACACGGCATAATGCCATGAGGTTTTTCACCCAGTTTGGGTGTTTTGTTGTCAAGTTTCACTGCGGATCAAGATTCTGCGGCGTATCTGGCTCTGTGGTTGTGATGCACGACGTTCCGCGCCATACTCTTCGTTCGGTTTACGAGGGTCCTTAACTCCTGTTCAGGTTTTTGAAGTGACTGTTTCCCTTACGAACAACGAAACTTTTGTCAGGATTGCTGCCTTTGCCGCATTTCTGGCATGTACGTTGTTTGGGAAACCCCTCCATGACTTGCATCATGCCTTGGAGGACGCGTCCGTCGCAGATTCGGCGAGTCATTCCTGCGGAAATGGCCATCACAAGTGCCGATGGCACTCCGAATCCCCGGCAGACTGCGAGCCGTCTGAGCAGGATTCTCCCAAGCATTCGCACGACTCGCACAACTGTGCTGTCTGCGTTGCCCTCTGCATTACGGCGACAGCCCCCGAGTCGCCCGCCGTTTCGTTCACTGTGGTCGCGACGCCTTGGCAGGTCACGGCCTTCAGTGAAACGCTTTCTGGTAGAAGCCTTCACTCCGAAAAGGCTCGCGGACCGCCTTGCGCTGGCTAGAGTCTGATCGTTACTCGGCGGATCTCCTTTGCCGATTGCGATCGGCACTTGGCGAATTGCATTGCCGTCCGCGGTTCTCATTTTTTCCCTTGCACTTAGTTCTTGCCCACTCATGCGCTCTGCTCAGTGCACGCTTTTCCGGAGTCGTCTGCCGTGATCTTATCTCAAGCAAAAACCGTGCGTTCGCGCGCTTTTACTTTGATTGAACTGCTCGTCGTCATCGCCATTATCGCTATTCTGATTGCCTTGTTGCTACCGGCTGTCCAGCAGGCCCGTGAGGCCGCGCGGAGAACTCAATGCAAAAACAACCTTAAGCAAATTGGACTGGCGATTCACAATTACCACGATACTCATCGAGTCTTTCCACCGGGGTGGATCGCTGTCGATGGGCTCCGCAGACCTAGTGCGCACCTGGGTACCAGTGGCGTTGCATGGGGCACATTCATTTTGCCCTACATTGAGCAGACGAGTATTTACCAGTTGTTCAATCCCAACGTCCCTTTAACCGATCCGACAAACGCCATGTTCCTGAAGACACAGATACCGGGATACAAATGCCCATCTGACCCACAGCCGGACCAGTTCCTGATTCGGCAGGACAGTGGTGGACCGGTGCTGGCTGAGTTGCCCATCGCTAACTATGTCGGTACTTTCGGTCCTGAAAGCCTTGATGATTGCGAGCTGTCGCCAGGAAACCTACCGGTTCTGGCGGACGGTACCTGCAAGGGAAGTGGCATGTTTTACCACAATAGCAGTGTCCGCATGGCTTGGATCACCGACGGTACAACCAACACGTTCATGGTTGGGGAGCGAAAAACTCGCAAAGATCTCGACTGGTTCACCTCGTGGCCTGGAATGATCGCGGATGGCGAAGAAGCTTTTCAGCGAGTGTGCGGCTCTGCTGACCATGTTCCAAATCATGCAGCCACACATTTTGACGACTTCAGCAGCCATCATGTTGGCGGTGCTCAATTCTGTTTCGGGGATGGTTCCGTCCGATTCATTTCGGAAAACATGAATTCTAGTCTCTATCAATCTCTGGCAACCATTCAGGGCGGCGAGATCGTAGGGGAGTTCTAAGGACAACCCAAATTGCTGTAGTTGTCGCGTGGATCGCTCATCAGAAAGGCGTGATTGAACATTCTTCAATCACGCCTTTTGTTTTTCACGTAGATACTCTCGCTACGGTTGCTGCGATGTGGTCCGCCGTTGTCATCCTGATGTCAGTTGTGATCACAAAGCTGGCGCAGCTTGATCTGGCCCTCCGATCGTGCGGCATTGAGTGCCGGAAGTCGTTATGCATGGAGTTCAAGTCCGGCAAGGACTTACGACCGGGGCTAAGATTTTGGTGTCGATTGTCGATGATGCGGCACAGAGGATGCCTGAAGGGAAAAGTGTCATGTCTTCGTTCTCTCAGCGACACAAGGCTTAATCCATGATCATTTCGGGTGAACCATCCGGAATGAGGCCCCACCTGAGAATTGACCGACATCTGACACACCCTCTGGCGAATTCAGAGAATTCGCCGAACCTTTTCTCTCTTCTATGTTTCCTCCCCGCTGAACTGCCACGAAAGGATTTGATCATGTCGATCAGCAATCTTCAGCTCGAACGTCAACTTTTGGAATCTGATGCTGGACAGGCCGTCTATGATGCCTTGATCCAGGCGAATGTCGATCTGCGTACGGTCTCTCTCGAGCTTGTCAAAGACTTGCTGCGAGCGGAGCACTCCCATCGCCGTCTGCTGGGCTATTCTGCTTTGCGAGGCTGTCTTTCGTGATCCAAAGGATACCTTCGACACGTAAAGGCATTTCCTCGCAATGATTTGCTGCGGCCTCATGACTTCGGTCTTTGCATGAAGCCGAGCGACTTCTGCCAGCCGGTCTGGATTATTCTGCTGAGGTCGACCACGGATGGTTTGACCCCTGGCAGTTTGCAACGTCCGCAACTTCCACTTCCGATACTCAAAGTCCAAACAATGCTGGGCTACTTGAGTGCGGATTTCGAAAGATGAATCTCGGACCTGGGGATTGGGTGAGCGGTATGCAGCTGACTTCTCATCGGGGCTCCTCCGCTGCGAAGCAAAAAGACGACCACACTGCGTCCCTGAAGCTGATATTGATCCTCATGTGACCACTCTTTGAATTTGACGTCTTCCAGACTGGTATCCACATAGGGCACCCAACGTTCCGATGGCTTATGGCGTGGCAGCCTGAATTGCACGGGGTCCGGTTGAGAATTCAATAGTACGAGCAGACTATCGCCGACAATTGGTCGGCCCCGTTCATCGACCTCATCAATGGACTCGCCGTTGAGCCGCATTCCAAGGGCCTTCAAACCCGAGTGCCAATCCGAGTCGGCGATCTCGTTGCCTTCCTGAGTCAGCCACGAGATATCCTTGACGCCGGCTCCACGGATACGACGCCCTAGAAAAAAATTCCGACGGCTCAAAACCGGCTGAGCGTGGCATAGCTCCGTCATTCGCTGGCAGAATTTCAGGAACTTCTGTTGTTCGGCATCCAGATCCCATTTCAGCCAGCTTATTGCATTGTCCTGGCAGTAGGGGTTGTTGTTCCCTGATTGAGTCTGCCCGAGTTCATCACCGCCCCGAATCATGGGCACTCCCTGAGACAGCACGAGCGTCGCAAACAGATTCTTTCTCTGTTTCAGGCGCTGGGCATTGATCTCGGTGTCGGTCGTTTCTCCTTCCACACCACAATTCCAGTTATTGTTGTGGCTGTCTCCATCGCGGTTTTCTTCCAGATTGGCAAGGTTTCGCTTCTCGTGGTAAGTCACCAGGTCGCGTAGCGTGAATCCGTCGTGGGCGGTGACAAAGTTGATGCTGGCATATGGCTTGCGACCATTATGCTGGTAAAGATCGCTGCTGCCCGTCAAGCGGGTCGCCACTTCTGAGATCAAACTGCTTTCGCCAGCCCAAAACCGACGAATTGTGTCACGGTAGCGGCCGTTCCATTCGGACCATAGGTGCGGAAAGTTGCCGACCTGATATCCGCCACTGCCCAGGTCCCACGGTTCGGCAATTAATTTGACTTGCGACAGCACTGGATCCTGCAGGATGATGTCAAAGAACGCACTCAGCTTATCGACGTCGTGCAGTTCTCTCGCCAGCGCGCTGGCGAGGTCGAATCGAAAGCCGTCGACATGCATCTCCTGCACCCAGTAACGCAGGCTGTCCATGATCAGCTGCAGGACTCGGGGGGTCTGCATGTTGAGAGTGTTGCCGCAGCCCGTAAAGTCCTGATAGTACCGGCGGTTATTCGGCATCAGACGATAGTACGAAGCGTTATCAATGCCTCGCATCGAAAGTGTCGGACCTTTTTCGTTTCCCTCGCCGGTGTGGTTATAAACCACATCCAGAATCACTTCGATCCCCGACTCATGCAGTCTCTTGACCATGCCTTTGAATTCGTGAATCACTTCATCCGGCTGGCTGGCGGAAGAGTATTGGGTATCGGGGGCAAAGAAGGAGAGCGTGTTGTATCCCCAAAAGTTCGATAATCCATGAGCGACCAAATGTCGATCGTCCACATGATAATGCACTGGCATCAGCTCGATCGCCGTGACACCCAGCGACTTCAGATGTTCGATTGAAGCTCGAGATGCCAGACCTGAGTATGTGCCACGAATTGGCAGCGGAACGTCAGAATGAAGTTTTGTCTGACCTTTGACATGAGCTTCATAAATCAGCGTTTTATGCCACGGAGTCTTTGGTGGTTGATCGTTTCCCCAGCGAAATTGGGAATCGACGACAACAGCCAACGGCGCGCACCATGCATTGTCCCGATCATCAAAGCTCAGGTCTTCAGCCGAATCACCGACTCGGTAACCAAACATGGCGTCTGACCAGCCGATGCCGCGGCCGATGGCCTTTGCGTAGGGGTCAAGCAGGACTTTGTGAGGATTAAAACGGTGGCCAGCCAGGGGATCATAGGGCCCATGAACTCGGTAGCCATAAAGCTGACCTGGACGCACGTCAGGAAGGTAGCCATGCCAAATCCTGTCGGTTTGCTCTTTCAGCACCAGCGTCCAGACTTCCGTGCGATCCGTCGGCGAGTCGAACAAACACAGCTCGACTTTCGTAGCATGCTCCGAGAAAAGAGCGAAATTCACGCCGCTGCCGTCCCAGGTCGCACCTAGTGGATTCGGCTTGCCCGGCCAAACTCTTGGTTCCATGCTCGTGTTCACAAATGGCTCTCAGGCTAAGTTGCGATGTGTCGGTTCTGCCCACTATACTTATGATCAGTTTTTGCTCCGCGCTGGCTGCAGGGCTCTTCGGACTGTAGCGAATATGCAGAACCACTGGGATTGGACGTCGCACTTTGAGGTTCGGAATCCCAGACCGTGGATAGGACGAGGCCACTCTCGGGCCGATACCACAGAAAAGGATTCTCTGCGCACGGACCGTTAAACAGCGCGCCGGGGTACGTCTTTCGCGAATTGGTCTTCCGGGACCGGTTTCTGTTTGACTCTGTTTTTTCCTAAGCTTCTTATATTCCGTTTGGGCAACGTGGCTATGGTGTCCAGGATTTTCCGCCATTGTGCTGTTCGTCCCGACGGGGGTTTGTGGTTCCTATGAAGCAAGTCATTTTCAAGGTCTTTGCGGTATTTATCACCGTAGTGGCTATTGCCATGATGGGAATCTCGCTGGCCACGTTCTTCGTCCATCCGGATGTCCGGGCGGAAACGAACACGCCTGCCATGATGAATTACACCTTTGAGGAAGTCCCCGGAGAAATTCCGAAGTGGACGGTGACTCGGCGATTCAGCAATGATCCCACAAAGCCAGGCGACCGAGGTGCAATCGGAACCTTTAATTCCCCCTACGAAGCGCTGACCAAGGCCCATGGCGATCTCAAGAATTATCTGGCTCAGCAAACGGGGACCATGGCAACGGAAAAAACCACTGCTGACGACCAGGCAAAATTATTTGCTGCCAGTCAGGATCAGGATGTTGCCGCTATGACTCTCCGGGCTCAACTTTTGAAGTCCGGCTCTGACCAACTCGCTGTGGCTTTGCAAACACGTTCTGAAGAACTTCAGGCCTCATCGGTGAAGTCACGAGAGACCCGCGAAGAAACAGCCGCTCGCAGAACGGATGTACTCCGGCTTCGACATGAACTTGAAGAAGCACGCACCGATCTCTTCAGGTTGACGGCCGTTCGTCGAGATCTGATGGATCGACTGGTAAGGCTGGAAATTGAAAACCAGGAACTCAAGGCCAGACAAGCCCAGGTTGCGAGTCATCCTGCCGCCGCCGGAGCGGATTATTCTGGTGTTCCTGGGCAGAATTAGAGTCGGCATTCTCCGACCAATGAGATGGTATTCGAAGTTACGTTTTTCACTCGATCGTTTTTGAACCTGGCTTAGGTTTGTACGGAGCGGCTCGATGCATAATGTCGTCGGCAAGATCCTGATTGTTTTACAGCTTGTGTTCAGCCTGTGCTTTATGTGCTTCGCTGGGGCGGCCTTTACGTTTCATGAAGGCTGGAAAAAGAAGGCTGAGGATCTGCAGTCTAAACTGGCCAATACTCAGCAGCAGCTCACTGAACAGCAGACGCAGCGGCAACAGGAAACGGAAAAGCTGACCGCCGATTTTACGGGGCAGAAGAATCGAGCCGACATGGCCGAGGCTAAGGTCACGGGCCTGGACACGAGTCTCACACAGGCTCAGGGAAACCTCGCGAGTGCCGAACAGCAGCGAGATAAACATCTGGCGGATCTGGCGGTGGCTCAACAGGAATCTCAGGCTCGAATTGCTGAAACCAACGACGCTCGCAGTGAAAACAAGCGGCTGAATGACCGAGTTGTCGAAGGCATCGCCTTACGACGAACTTTAGAGGATCAACTTTTGGATAAGGAAGGCCGACTTGATGAAGCGGCTGGACGAGAACAGCAGGTCGTTGGGGAACTTGCTCGGCTTCGAGGTATCCTGCGAGCGAACAAGATTGATCCGAACGACGCAATTGTTGGCCCCGTGCCGCCACCAGTTGAAAAAGTGAATGGCGTGGTCAGAGCGTCAAAAAAGAACGAGTCACGTAGCGCTGAACTGGTTGAGATTTCTGTCGGCAGCGACGACAGTATTTCCAAAGCCATGCGGTTGACGATTTTCCGTGGGGCAAAGTACATCTGCGACATCGAAGTGACTGAGGTCTATCCGGACGTATCGGTAGGCCGAGTAATTGAAGATACACGTAACGGCAACATCGAGCGAGGCGACAATGTCACAACAAAACTCTGATCCGACAATTTATGACGGTCTCATGTTCGTCTCTCTCGGCGCGGTGATTATTGGAATTGTGTTCCTCGTGCTGTCGCTGAATGGCTACGGCTGGTCAAGCGGCGGCTGATGAGTCGCAGTGAGCGATTTGATCCACGGCACGAAGCCCGGGTTTTGTCCCGGGTTTTGTCCCGGGCTTCTTATCGTTGATTATGGAACTTTTTCCGGAGCCGGTGGCCCTGGGAAAGCGTGACCTGTTGCTGCCATCTCTACGGAATACAGCGACTTGCGAGCTGTGACGTAGAGTGTCCTGCGATCTGCCCCGCCAAAAGTGACGTTGGCCGGTTGTTCAGGAAAGCGGATCGAGCCCAGCATTTTTCCCTCCGGACTCACCACCTGAATGCCCAGGGCGGAGGTGATGTAGAGGTTCCCTGCCGTATCGATCGTCAGGCCATCTCCACCGCCGTTTGACGTTCCGGCCGGCTGCCGAAGTTCACAAAGCACTTTTCCGGCCCCGATCTTTCCTGGAGATTCAATGGGGTAGGCCCACATCTCCTTTTCCATGCTTGGTATGACATAGAGAGTTTTCTCGTCAGGCGACAGGATCACTCCGTTGGGGGCCTTGCGGTCCTCGATGAGCCGCGTGACCTTTCCGTCAGCCGCTCTGTAGTAGACGGCCTCCTTTCCCTGCGGCCATGGTTCCGGGGCTCGAAAACGCGGATCGGTGAAATAGATGCCGCCGGTTTGATCAATGACCAGGTCGTTTGGTGCATTGAATCGCTTCCCCTCATACTGTTCGGCCAAAGCCGTTTCTTTGGCATCGCTCAGGCTGAACTGTTTCAATCGACCGTCCATTTCACACGCCAGCAGTCGGTCGCCTACAGCCATCAGCCCATTGCAGTGACCTGAGGGTTCGACGAACACTGACAAATTACCGCTTGCATCCAGCTTGTGGATTCGGTTCGTTGGAATATCGGTGAAGTACAGGTTTCCGCTGGTATCGACGGTCGGGCCTTCGGTGAACTCGAAGCCAGTTTGCTGCCGCTTCACTTCGCCCGTCGGTCCGATACCCGGGATGGTGTCTGCGGCCAGGCAGGAGATGCTCAAAAGGAGCAAAACGGAGAATGTCTTTAGGACCATGGTGGGTTGCATTCTGTTAACGATTCTGCCTGTGGTGGAAAGAGTCAACTTACGGACCGAAACAGGTCCAGCTACTGGAAACGGATCAGTCTTCAGGGCCGCGATTCCCCTGTAATCCAGCCTTTGCCGTCCCAGGTGATGACCTGCTGCAGGAATTCAGCAAGGCCTTTGGCGAACTCCGCGAACAAATGCTCGCCTTTCTCGGGTGTTGCCAGTTGAGGTGACCCCATATGACCGGGGATGGTGCGATCTTTCGTCGTCCAACCGCGATAGGCCGGTTCGAACCCAAATTCAACGCTGACTGTTTCTAACGTTTTAACATTCTTTTTTACCAGATTCGGAGCTATGCACTGGATCATGGACGTTTCAAACTCGCAGGCATGGCCCATGGATCGCTGAACGAGATCGCGGCGAGTTTCCCATGGTTTTGCAAAGTCCCAGTAAGTTGAAAACAACAACAGCAGATCATTCCGATCGCGATAACGTTGGCGAGCTTCGAACACAGCCTGTTTTCCGGGAATGATGTTTCCACCGTGACCATTAACGAACACGATTCGCTTGAAGCCGTGGATGATGCCGTTGTCGATCGATTCATTCAGCACATCCAGATAGGTTCTTGGCCGAGCGGAGAGCGTTCCGGCAAAGTCCATGTGATGATCTGAATTTCCCAGCCACTGCAACGGAGCGAACAGCACCGTGTCGTTCATCGCTTCTGAAACGCGACGAATCACTTCGCCCAGAAGCATGCTGTCGGTTGCCACTGGCAAATGATGCCCATGCTGCTCAATAGCGGCGACGGGAATTACCAGCGGAGTATCAGGAGCAAGTGCTTTGATTTCGGGCCATGTCAGATCGCTCAGGTTCATGTTGAAAACCTTGAATTGAAATGTCGTTTATTATCCCCGTCCCGCGATCATCCCTGTCGCTTAACTGATTCTGCTGGGTATGTTCTGCTTCGTTCACGGAACGATTGAGTCATGCAGAAACCGTTAAACCACGAAGGTGACTACGGTGCCGGGACGAGTGAGTGCAGAGTGCATCGTCTCCGCGAAACATATCACCTTCTCACGTGGGTTTCACTCCATCTTTGGCAGCGTTCGTCGCTCCTTCATGAGGCCAGACGACGAATAATATTATAAGGGCGATCAAGGGGGCGATACCCACCCATGCGATGTTCTCAAAGGGATTCCTTTCCTCGACAGCGGATCCGAGGACCTTTTGAAGAGCCGCAGATTCATTTATCGCTTTGGTCGCAGCAATCGCGTCGTCCACAGACCTCCCAAAGGCCTTTTGAACGGGTGATGACACTAACCAGGCAAGGGCACCCAGAAGGCCCGCTGCCTTTCCCATATGGCGCTCGCTGGCTTCCTGCGAGAAGGAATAATAGCAAGGGAACAGTCCCAGCGACCCGGCGGCGACAATCAGTAGTACCCCGTACAATCCCCAGCCCAAGGGCATTTTGGCTGCGATCATGGTCAGCGATGTCATCCCCGCGCAGATGCCGAAAACGAGTAGACGGGCGTTATGCACTCGAAGTCTCCCGCGAGCCAGCCACAGAGAGGCCACGCCCGCGGCGATACATCCAGCATCCGCGGCAATATAATATGCCGAGTTGAACCACAGTGCCTCCCGTTCGCTTGCTCCGCGTCCTTCCTGCAGAAACGCGGGGAGCCATGCGCGAATCAACTGCCACGTCAGATTGATACAGATCACCACTGGGACCAGGGTCCAGAACCTTCGATTCGTCAGGGACTCCCGAAAGAAATCTTTGTCACTCGCACCAGCAACTGCGAGAAACAGAAGGCAGGCTGAAATCGTTGTCAGTATCAGATGGCTTTCGAAATACTCGCGGATCGAGGTGATGGATGGCACGAATTGAATGTTGTTATTTCTTATGAGAAAACAAATCACGCAGCAACCGATAGCAACCGCCAGAAATGCCCCCCACTGAGATGCTGAGAATTTTGATTTCTCCCCATCCCTCGATGGAGCGGGCAGATCATCTCCGCGGACTGTAAACAGCCAGGCCACTGCCCAGACGATTCCGAGCGATCCAATGATAATAAACGGCGATCGCCATGCTCCCTCAACGATCTCGCCCCTGTCGCCGACAATCATCAGGATGACAGGTGGTGTGAGGATTGCTCCCAGGGCGCCACCGCTTTGCAGAATGCTGTTTCCCATTGTGCGGTTCGAGCGATCCAGGACAATCTTCGTCGTTCGAAGCGCACAGGGCCAGTGCCCGGCTTCAAAGAAGCCCAGCAGAATCCGACACGTCAGCATGGATGAATAGCCATTGCAATAACCTGTCAGGACTCCGATCGAAGACCAGATTACCAGCACAGCGGGATACAGAAACCTGACGGATATGCGATCCGAGAGATATCCAAAAAACAAAGAACCAGCAGCGAATGCCCAGCCAAACAACCATTCCATGTCGCCATAGTGTTCGTTGGTCAGCGACAGTTCTGTCGTGATTCGGACTTTCAAGTTGGCCAGTGTCTGCCGGTCCATGTAGTTCAGCATGGTGGCCAGCAGAAGAAGTCCGCTGATCCACCAGATCCAGTTTCGCGAGCGGCCAGCGTTTTCCGGACCGCCTCTGGTTGGGCTGGCGTTTTCGAAAGACTCAAAGGGACTTTTAACAGCCGACATGCGACTCTTTCTGAGGAAAGTTGAGGAAGGCTGAAGGCGGGAAGCGAGGACAAAGGAACTCTGCCCATGATCTTTTTGAGATGCCAGACTGACGTGCATGATGGAAGTTTTGACCGTCTCGTTCAACCACTCTGGCCTTTTACTTTTCGCTATAAAAGATGCTCGTTCCTTTTCCTTCCTGACCTGAAAACCTGCCTCGTTCACTGGGCGTCAGCCACCTGAGACCACAGCCGGTGGACTGAATCACCGGCGGTCGGTCGTTTAAAACTGTTCTTCCAGAGCCGTCTTTTGCTACCAGCGAGTTATTCCGCGTGGGCTTACGCATGCCTGATGAGTCCGTTAAACTTCCGACATTCTGAACGGTCTGTTCACACGGGTGAGCGAATCGGATCTGCCCCGAATTCCTGTTACTTTTTGATTTTCGAAAGTTCTCCTGTCATGCCCCGTATCAAGGCGTTTCAGTCTCTGCGACCGGTTACTGAATTGGCTGCAAAAGTGGCTTCGGTCCCCTATGACGTGGTGAACCGCGAAGAAGCCGCCGCCTTGGCGGAAGGAAATCCACTCAGCTTTCTGCACGTCGTTCGCCCCGACATCGACTTTCCTCCCGAAACGAACCCCTACGATCCTGAGGTCTATCTTAAGGCATCCGAAAGCTTTCAAAAACTGATTAGCGACGGTGTTCTGCAGCGAGACCCGGCCGACTGCGTGTTTGCTTATCGTCAGATCATGAACGGGCACGCTCAGGTTGGTATCGTCTGCTGCTGCCATATCGATGATTATGAAAAAAATCTGATCCTGAAGCACGAGAAGACTCGTAAGAGTAAAGAAGATGACCGCACTCACCATGTTCTGGCTCTGAACGCTAATGCGGGGCCTGTGTTTTTGACCTATCGCGGTGTCGAAGAGATCAACTTCAAAGTCGCCAATATCGTCAAACAAGATCCGCTTTATGACTTCGTCGCCGCCGATGGTGTGCAGCACACTGTTTGGCGTATTGAAAATTCTCTGCCTTTCGTTGAGGCACTGTCCGCCGTTCCCGTGTTTTACATAGCCGACGGTCATCACAGAGCCGCCAGTGCCTGGCGCGCCGGGACCGAGTTGCGTCGTCGGCTGCCGAACGGAGGCACTGGCAACGAAGAGTGCAACTGGTTTCTGTCCGTACTGTTTCCGTCCAGCCAACTCCGGATTCTGGCTTATAACAGGATTCTGAGAGACTTGAACGGCTTGATAGTCTCCAACTTGCTCGAAAAACTGGGTGCGCTCGGCAGTCTTGAGCGGACAGATAACCCTGTCCCGGATGCTCCCGGATCGTTCTGCTTCCTGATTGATCACGACTGGTGGAAGTTGACGATTCCGCCTGATCCTTTGTTTGTGAAAGATCCTATTCGTTCGCTAGATGTCTCCATTCTGGAGCGACTGGTCCTGCACCCGATTTTTGGGATTGAAGACGTCCGTACTGACCCTCGAATCGATTTTGTCGGAGGGATTCGCGGCACCGCCGAGTTGGAAAAAATGTGTATTGGCGGGCAATGGGCTGTCGCTATTTCTATGTACCCTACCACACTGGATCAGTTAATGGCCGTGTCCGACGCGGGTGAAATCATGCCGCCCAAGAGCACTTGGTTTGAACCAAAACTCCGCAGCGGATTGTTGGTGCATACGCTCGAGTGACTGCCCTTTGTGGTTTTGTATTGAGGCTCGCGAAGCAAACTTTCTGGTTTATGCTGACCATTTGGTTCACGTTGCTGAACTGCGATCCTGTTGACCTTCCCCCCACTATGGAGATTGTTCGATGAAGTCGTCTGCCTTCGCCACACTGTGTCTTGTTTTGGTCACGTCTGGTTTCGTCAGTCGGTCAATAGCCGATGAAGCCAAAATCAAGCCGATTCGCGCACTTCTGGTGCTTGGCGGATGTTGCCACGACTACAACGCTCAAAAAGATCTTCTGGCGAAGGGCATCTCTGAACGAGCCCATGTCGATGTCGTCATCGCCCTCGACAAGGACACGTCAACCGGCCACATGAATCCTGTCTACGAAAACGCGAACTGGGCTGAGGGTTTCGATGTGATCATTCATGACGAATGCTCTTCCGACGTGAGAGACCTCGCGATCATCGACCGCATTCTGGAGCCGCATCGACAAGGACTGCCGGGTGTTCTTCTTCATTGCGGTATGCACAGCTATCGCAGCGAAGGCTACCCGAAGCAAGTGACGCCGTGGTTTGAGTTCACCGGTCTGCAGTCTACTGGGCACGGTCCCCAAAGACCGATCAATATCGGATTTACTGCACCCGATCATCCGGTCATCGAAGGCCTTGCCGACTGGACGACCGTTAACGAAGAACTTTATAACAACAGCGAAGGCAACCTCCTGGGGACTGCAACCGCTCTTGCCGTTGGCCAGCAGGAAGGTTCTAAAGACGCCGCTGCTATCTGGACAAACAGTTATCGTTCAAAGACTCGAGTGTTTGCCACAACTCTTGGCCATAACAATGCCACTGTCGGTGATCCGCGTTATCTGGATCTGGTGACACGGGGACTGCTGTGGTCGTGCGACCGACTGGATGTCAAACATCTGAAGTCGAGGTAAGCCCCGTGTTTTGCCGACGATGAAGCCCGACTTGTTTGAAGTCGGACTTTGATTTCTTCGTTCTACAACTGCTGGATCCGGCGGCTGATGGCTTCGGCCATTTCCTGAGTCCCTACCGCCGTCGGATCATTTCTATCGGCCTTCATGTCGTAAGTGACATCCTTACCTTCCGCGATGATCTCCGCGACCGCCTGCTCAAGTTTCGCTGCCGCTTTGGCTTCGCCGAGGTGTTCCAGCATCAGCTTGGCTGAGAGAATCAAAGCTGTCGGATTGACTTTGTTCTGACCCTTGTACTTCGGAGCACTGCCGTGAGTCGCTTCGAAGATGGCTCCGTCAACGCCGATATTGGCTCCCGGGGCCACGCCGAGTCCACCCACCAAGCCGGCACAAAGGTCGCTCAGGATGTCCCCGTATAGGTTGCCCATCACCAGAACATCGTACTGTTCTGGTTTCTGAACCAGTTGCATGCACATGTTGTCGATCAGACGTTCCATGTAGGTAATTCTGCTGGCGTCCATGTTGCCTGAGTTGGCGTCCGCTGACGGCGACACACCCTTGGCGAGATCGGCCCATTCATGTTTGGCTTTGTAAGCGTTCGCCACGGCACGTGTGACGTCGTACCACAATCCATCGGTGAACTTCATGATGTTCGCCTTGGAAATCGACGTCACGGACTTTCGCTTATTCTCCACCGCGTATTTGAACGCATAGTCGGCGATACGAGTTGTCCCTTCGACTGACATGGGCTTAATGCTGATGCCTGTCGTCTTCAATCCGGTTGTTATCTTTTTCCCTGTCGCGGCTTCATTGATCTGCCCAATCAGTTTTTCTGTGACCGCTTCACCTGCCTTGAATTCGACGCCTGCGTAGAGGTCTTCTGTGTTCTCGCGAACAATCACCAGATCCACGTTGCAGGCATCAAAGAATGTTCGCACTCCTTTGTATGTCTTGCACGGACGGACGCAGGCATACAGCCCCAGTTCCTGACGCAGGTAAACATTGACGCTGCGGAAACCTTTTCCGATCGGCGTTGTGATGGGCGCTTTCAGAGCCACTCCGTTGGCTCGAATAGATTCCAGTACGCTCGCTGGTACCCCACCTTTGGCCTCGATTACTTCGATGCCGCATTCCTGCACATCCCATTGAATCTTCACTCCGGTGGCTTCGACGCATTTTCGCGTCGCTTCCGCGATTTCCGGACCTACACCGTCACCTGGAAGAAGGGTTACCTTGTGCATTGTTTCTCTTCGTTTTTCTTTTACTTTGCGGACTACGCTATCGTTCACTCATGCCACGCCAAGACGGTAACACAACCGCCAAACGGCTTCAACCACCCGACTTATCATGGCATTCGCTGACACTCCGGGTTTTCTTAAGCTGCGAACCTGTATTTTGCCCGTTATCATCGTCGACACTTGGTCTATTGACGTAGTTTAACTGTTTTAAACTGACTCGCTTCCTGCGATTTGTCGCCTGCCTTCTGCTTCTGTTTTTTCCTCGGAGTCGTCTTGTGCCTGCTTTTCATTTGTTTGTTTTAGTTTTTCTGCTGCTTCCGATCGCTGCTTGCTCTCGCCCCGAACCCACCAGATCGGTCGGCTCTGCTCCCACCGAATCCGAACTCGCTGCCATTGTAGCCCTTAAGGCTGCCGGTGCCACGATCAAGACTGATGAGTCCGGCTCTGCCACCGATGTCAGCTTCCTTAAACTCTCGCCTCCGAATTCATCGTTCGATGCGCTGTCCGAGCTTAAGTCACTGCGAGCACTTAACCTCGCGGAATCGTCTTTTAATGATGCGTCGCTTCCCGCTCTACTGAATATCTCTCTTCAGTTAGCGATCCTCGATCTTCGCGGCTGCGAATTGTCTGACAAAGCAGCCTCCGTTATTTCCCGATTTACCGGTCTTCGCGCTCTCCGATTTTCCGGCAAAAATGGGAAAACCACGATTGGTGATGACGGGTTAAAGTCTCTCGCGGCCTGCAAGTCTCTCAAAGTGCTGGCCCTTGACGATCTTTGGATCAGTACTGCTGGTTTGGCAAATCTTAGCGGTCTCGTCGAACTTGAGGAACTTTACCTGGCCGGTACCGTCATCGACGACGACTCCGCGAAGTTCTTGGCGGCGTACCCTAAGCTAAAAAAAATTCGACTGGCTCGTACTCAGATCAGTGATGCTGCTTTGGAAATTCTGTCCGCACGCACCAGCCTCGAGGAGATCGATCTTAGCGAAAACTCCCTGATCACCAATGCTGGCATGGCCCATCTGGCCAAGCTCACAAACCTTAAGAAACTTAACCTTTGGCGAGTGCAGATTTCTGATGATGGTGCGTTGCTGTTGGCCGCTCTCACGAAAATGGACTGGCTTAATCTCGACAACAGCAAACTGGGCGATGGTGGTTTGCCCCTATTGCTGAACATGAAAGCGTTGACCTTTCTTCACATCGGTTCTACTCAAGTTACGGAAGCCGGCGCTCCATTGCTTTTTCACCTTAAGACTCTCAAAGATCTTAAACTCACTCGCACTGCCTTGGGTTCCAGCGATGTCGCTGTAGCTGAACTTAAGAAGAATCTTCCTGATACTTCCATTCAAACGGAGTACGTCGATGCCGAATAGTGTTCGTTTGTTGATAACCTGTTGATAGTCAGCAACCTTTTCCCAACTCCTGTCGCTGTTCCCTTCAGCTTATCACTCACGTCCCTGCCCTGCCTGTTGAACACTGATCGCTTTTTTTTCCGCTATCAACGCTTCTTGCTGTAGTCTTTTCAACAGTTGATCACAACTCCCTGTTGATCTAAGTGCCTTCACTGTAGAGGTTTGTATCAGCAGACTACATTATTATCAACACTGAGCACGTCGCCTATTAGTACTTCTACTTTCAATTCATTCTTCTTCCAAACACAAAGCCCGTCATCAAAAAAAGCCCGGTTGATGTGACTCAACCGGGACTCATGAAGATTTTCTGATCACGTTTCCTTCAAGTGAATTCGTGAGTTGAGAATGACTCGGCTGCCTCAGGCAACTTCCCAGCCCGCTCGATATTCCTTTGTGATCAGCTTGGCCGCTTCAGGAACATTCGTGGCCACGAGATTGGTCGCATCCCATTCAATAGCTTTACCTGTGCGGTAGGCGACATTGCCAAGTAGCACGCTCTCAGTGAGGGCACCGGAGTAATTGAAGTTGCACGTCGTCGGTGAACCATCCTTGCAGGCCTTGATCCATTCGGCGTGATGACCGATAGAGGCAGGAATAGATTCAGCGGGAGGCTTAAAACCGCTGAATTTATCAGCAGGGAATAACTTGTATTTGCTGTAGTCAGCGTACAAAGAACCATTTTTACCGACGAACATCACACCGTTTGCAGGGACGGGCAGACCAGCGACTTTCTTAGGGATCAGGTCACCGTCGTACCACGTGAATTTCAAAGCCGGCATCGAACCACGAGCAGGAAAGTCATACTTAACAATAAGACCGAGTGGGCAGGTTTCCGGGTGAACAGAAGGACCTTCCGCTTCGCATCGAGTAGGATGACGGAGGTCAAGAGCCCAAAACGGTAAGTCCATGTAATGGCAGGCCATATCGCCGAGAGTACCCTGACCGAAATCCCACCAACGACGCCAGTTGGCAGGATGGTACATACCGTTAGCATAAGGACGTTCCGGAGCAGGGCCTAGCCACAGATCCCAGTTAAGGTTGGCAGGTACGGGATCAGCTTTCGCGGGTCGTTCACCACCACCCCAGCCTTTTCCTACCCAAACGTGGACGTCAGTAACGTCACCAATGACACCGGCTCGGATAATTTCGACAACGCGTCGGTAATTGTTTTCGGCGTGAATTTGAGTGCCGAGTTGAGTAGCGACACCCTTTTCAGCGGCGGCCGTGGCAATCAGACGAGCTTCAAAGACGGTGTGAGACAAGGGTTTTTCGCAGTAAACATGCTTTCCAGCTCGAATAGCACGGAGAGAAGCCGGAGCATGGTGATGGTCGGTGGTACCGATCACAACAGCGTCAACCTTGTCACCTTCAGCGACCAGCATTTCGCGATAATCGGCGTAGCAGCGAGGTACGAGTTTATTTTTTTCCGTGAGCATCGTCTTGGCTTTGTCGAGGTAATTCGAATCCACATCGACAATGGCGACAACATTTTCACTCATCACGCCGTTGACATCTTCGGCGGCTCGATTAGCAGTGCCAATACAGGCAATGTTGAGTTTCTCTAATAGGCTTCGAGAAGGTCTAGCTTCGCTCTCGGAGACGAACAAAGACGCGGAAAGTGCAGCGGCAGAACCAGCAACGGTCGTTTGAAGGAAGGAACGACGATTTTGCGAAGGCGTAATAGCCATGGGCGGGAACTTTTTTAAAAGGTTTGAAAACAAGAGTGAAAAGACGCAGAACAGATTATCAGGATAGTCAGTAAAAGGAGTTTAAAACAACGAGACATAAAGAAAAGTCATACTGAAGTTGATCATTAAGGGTAGTGAGACTACCTTGAAACAAGAGAAGTGAATACCGAACGGCGAGGGAGAAGTGAGAACATGAAACGCAACATTTTGATGCTACTTCTGGCCATGTCAGTGTTCGGTAGCAAGGTCGAAGGGAGAACGTGGCGACCAAAAGGGGGAACGCCGATAAAAGGAGATTTTGTTGATGTATCAGGGGATACGGTAAGAGTTCAGACATCAAACGGCATCGAGGAATTCCGCTATCAGGAACTGTCAGCAACAGATCAAGCCGTGGTGAAAAGCAGCCTTCAATTACGAGGCTTATCGGACGAAGCATCAAGGCTAAACCGCCAGGGAAGAGGAACCAACAACAAAGGAGTTGGGGGATCAGACGACCCAACGAAGCCAAGGGAGATGACAGAAAGTACAAGAACCTGGCGAGATATCAGTGGTAATGAACTTCAGGGCGAGTTTGTAGGTGTTCAAGGATCGGAAGTTCTGATGCGGGTCAAAGGACCGGTCAAAACTAACCCAATTCTTGGGTTCAGCACTGATGACCAGGCGTGGATATCAGAGTACAAGGGAGAAGAATCACAAAGAGCATCAGGAGACGGTCAGACATCAGGAGTGCAGCCAGGCCTACAGGGATATCCGGACATGTGCCACCAAACCGGAAGCAGCCACCCGCGGGAAGTTATCCAGGAGCAATGCCACCCTCGTATCAGCCGCCAGTAAACATGCCGCCAGTAAACATGCCGCAAGCAGTAAGACCGCAGGAACCGAGCGAGTACGGTGGTAGCAGCATGCCAGGTTTTTCGCAGCAGCCGGTGGCCGGCATATATCCTGATGACGACGATATGACAGCCAATCCCGCCACAGTGCCAATGCCAACATCATACGGCCCGTCGTCCCCGCCAGAGCCACCAGTTTTCCCAGGATTCAGTCGTTTCAATGATGGGCTGAAGTGTGAGCAATGCGGAGCCGAGTTCACAGACGCCGAAGGACTTAAAGAAGGAGACGACTGCCCAAAATGTGCGGGCGGTGATCCAACAAAACCATCAGGCAGTACGCGATATCGTTCAAATAGAGTGTTATTCAAAGGTATCGAAGCCATTATCGCCTTGGCAGTAGGCGGTGTGAGTTGGCTGGTGAAGAAAATGGTAGGGTAATGACAGTCCGGGAACATCAACGATATGGATATCACGATCATCGTAGGTCAAGGGCTGGCGGGGTCAGTGTTAGCATGGCGTATGCACTGGGCCGGGTATGAGGTTCACGTCATCGATAGTGATGAACGGATCACAGCGTCAAAAATAGCAGCAGGGCTGATCACACCAGTGACAGGGCGACGGATCACTAAATCGGCTGATTTCGATGCTTTATGGAAGGAAGCCGAAGACTTCTACACTCAAGTGGAAATCGAGACGGGACACCAACTGCTCGAGCGAAGTCCGACCGAACGATATTTCATAAGCTCTGAGGAAGAACACTATTTTATCCGGGAGCGATTGTGTGAACTCGGTGACGACGTTCATCTCATCACGGACAAGGAAAACAAACCACAAGGTTTTCAGATAAAGAAAGCGGCACGATTAAATGTGACGCAATTTCTTAGCCATACCCGAAGATACTTTTCTTCGCGGAGACAGTACCACCGCGTGAATCTGAATCTGGACCGAGACATCCGGGTAACATCCGATGCAGTCGAATTGGTCAATCCTGAGATAAGCGGAAATCGTCTGATTTTCTGTACGGGATATCAGTCGATAAATAATCCGTGGTTTCCAGGGATCCCTAATGCTCCAGTGCGTGGTGAAATGTTGTGTCTTGAGATGCCAACGAGAAACGAGCGTATTGTCAGACATCAAGGCTTCTGGCTTGCACCATCACTGTCCGGGGAACATGCTGAAAGGGAGTACATCCTCGGAGCAACGTACGATCGTCAGAACTTGATCCCCAACACGACGGACGCTGGGCGAGACGAACTGCTAAAGGGATTGCAAATAATTACGTCCGAACCGGCGACGCTCAAAGGCCATTTTTCAGCAGTGCGGGCCGGGACGAAGGATCGTCAACCGGTGGTCAGGATTCATCATCAATATGGAAGATTAGCCATCATAAATGGTTTGGGATCTAAGGGCTCACTTTTGGCACCAACAGCCTCAAAAAGACTGATGGAAATGTTCTCGTTGCCATCAACGGAGGTAGATTCGACCCAGGCGAAGCCGCGATCCTTAACAAAGCTGGCTCATAGCATCGCTCGACGAGCCATCAAACCTGGTGACTTGGCTATCGATGCTACGGCAGGCAATGGTCATGACACCGTATTCCTCGCGAGGTGCACTCAGAGCGGCGGCCGAGTTATCGCTATCGACAGACAGCATGAAGCCATCCAGGCCACGCAGGCAAAGCTGGCAGCGGAGGGCATCCAACATGTGAAGACGCTGGAGGGTGATCACGGAATTATCCTCAATCATCTAACGAGTGAACTCACAGGAGTCCGTGTGATCATGTTTAATCTTGGCTATCTGCCAGGAGGAGACAAAACTCAGACCACTCAGGCAGAGTCGACCATAGTAGCCATCAAGGCAGGATTGACGCTACTTGCTCAGGAAGGAGTGATGACAGTGATCGCTTATCGCGGCCATCGTGGTGGGCAGGAAGAAGCCACGGCGGTGGACGACTTGGCGAAGAACATCACGAGGAAAGACATCCGCGTCGATGTCATCCCAGGATCCACCGACAACGGCGAGTCACCGATACTTTACGTTTTTCGCCGCTGACAATAGCAACGCAGACAAAATTCACAGGATGGCTTTTGGCTAAGTGTATTAGTGCCCAGACGAATAGCGGATAATCCCCGAGACAGTCCGAAGAGCAAGAGCCAG
>JANPHT010000242.1:0-1499 GCA_031424595.1 Planctomycetota bacterium | reverse complement strand
GGTGTCGAATCTCGTCCGACAAGTGCCGAACATCTTCCAGGGAAAGTGCAGCCATGTTTCCGTCTGTCATCTACGTGAATAAGGCATTGTGACTTGAAAAACATCCTCGGCGACGTCACTCCGCGACGCCCAACATTCCAGCATCAAAGTTTTCCAAGGACTCGCAACACTTCTTCGCGCGTCGTCAGCCCTTCCGAAACAGCGTTGGCCGCCGCCTGGCGGAGTGTCTCCATTCCGGAAGATTCTGCTAGTTTCGCGAGTTGCCTTGCGTCCGATCTTTGCAGAATTGCCTGAGACACCTCGGGCAATTCCGGATTGAGCATTTCCGCCAGCACCAGACGTCCCAGGTATCCCGTCGAGCCACATGGCCCACATGTCCTATGAGGAGTTGAACTGGGCTGAGATTTGTCTGCCTGAGTCCCTGAATCTTTCAGAACACCGCAGTTCGAACAAACTCTTCGCAACAATCGCTGGCAAATCACGCTGCGCAGACCACTGCGAATGAGGTAAGGTTCGATCTGCATATCAAGCAGCCGAGTCATTGCTTCCGCGGCGCTACCGGCGTGAAACGTGGTCAGCACGAGATGACCAGTGAGCGCGGCCTGAAACGCCGCCTCGGCAGTTTGAGGGTCGCGAATTTCGCCCACCAGAATGACATCCGGATCCTGCCTCATCAGCGAGCGCAGTCCTGTTCCAAGGTCAAATCCTGCGGCAGGACGCACCTGCGATTGCGTCGCACCTTCGACCGCCACTTCAACCGGATCTTCCAGTGTCATGATGCATCGAGCCCCCTGCGATTGCTCAATAATCTCCCGCAGGCAGGCGTAGGCCGTCGTTGTCTTGCCGCTGCCGGACGGACCCGTCAGAAGAATCACACCTGCTGTGGCATCGAGTTGCTGCAGTAGTTCCCACAACACATGAGAAGGTAAACCCAGTTGACCGAGTTTCTGAAGTTGATCATTTTCACCGAACAGTCGGATCGCGGCCTTTTCGCCGTGCAACGTCGGAAAGGTGGTGACTCGAACTTCGGTCGTGCTGTACTCCCGAGCGACTCGCCCTTCCTGAGGAATATCCGTGCGATACGTCAGCAATCCGCAGGTGACTTTCAGTCTTGCAATGACCCGGGTCGCAATCTCTCGATCGAAACCGGCGACCGAATGCAGCACTCCGTCAATCCGCCACTGCATCATCAACGCGGCTTCCGCAGGCACCAAATGCACATCACTCGCCCGCGCTGCCCGCGCTTCGGCTAGTATCAACTTCACGATCTCAGGGACATACTCATCCGATTTCGGTGAAAGTTTTTCGAACGCCTGATTGAAACGCAATGACAATAAAGGCTGCGGCATGAGGAACTCGACAGGCTAAAACTACCACAGGGGGACAAGGCCGCACAACGTATTGTGGCGACCCTGAATTTCTTCAATCAGCCGGTTCAACTGCTGCAATTCCTTCATTTCCGGACGCGACGAAGGGCCGCCGACCGAGTTTCATCGCTG
>JANPHT010000241.1:0-2134 GCA_031424595.1 Planctomycetota bacterium | reverse complement strand
TTCGTCGGCTCACGCGTTTGCTACACGCTTCTTTCAGACAAAGCCTCGCGACCCCGCCCTTGCGCTTCGCTAATCCTTCACCTCCATCAGGCTGGATAAGGGACTCAAACCCTCAAGCTGTTAAACATGCTCGGCACACATAACAAAAGGCTCGGACATTGTCCGAGCCTTTTCTGCATCGTGCGTGCTTGAGTTGCGGCTGTGCAACTCAGAATTTAACACTCAAAGCGGATTGGCACTTTGTCGATTATCGACCACAGTGGCAATGGCGATTACGGTGCCTCGCCCTGTGACAGTGATGGTGAGCATACTGATTATTCATCACCGGCGAATAGTCGTTCACCACATTTGAGTAACCCGCAGCTTGAACCGGTACACCACATCCATTGCCCATTGAATATTCCGTGTTGCCCGACATCATGGATTGGGAAACGTTGTAGATTGGACGGTTTGCCGAATGCATTTGGCCGTCGCTGTAGGTCTGCTGACCGCTGCCTGTGTTAGACAGACGGACTCGATCTGTAAAAATCGCTCCATCTCGTTCATAGATGATCGGCATCTCTGTGTTGGCGTTGAAGGTGTTGAGATCCGTCTGAAATTGATTCACGTCGGAATACCGTCGACCGTTAAAGCCAATAATGCGGTCCCCCGCTCGCAGACCAAGGCGTGATGAAACGCTGTTGGGATTCGATTGGCGAATTACCAGGCCGTCGCTGACATTGGTGTCAAAAGTGGCTCCAAATGTGTCCTGGTTCGAAGCGCGAAGTGAATTATTGAGGGCGCCGTTCGCTGAAATTGCACCAGCTCGGATGTTGCTGTTCACGTCAGAGCCAGTGGAAATGCCGTTCCTGTCAGCCCGGCCCTGCACATTGACTCCATTGGCATTCAACTGAGCAGCCGCCTGTGAACCATCAGCGTTTGCACCGACATTCGCGCCGTTCACGTTTGCATTCACGCCGACAGCCGGGGAAGTGACATCCGCGTTCGCATTGATCGTGGCACTTTCGTCGATACCAGGAGCCTTTGCCGCGACCTGTGCTGCGGCTGAGTCTGTGCCTGCACCCAATCCTGCATCCAGAGTCTGGGCGTTCGCAACATTAACAACTGCCAAACTCATCGCCGCACAAGAAATCGTCTTCAACACAATCCTCTTCAGAATCATGACCCATCTCCTTCACCTAAACTTCACCGCCCATCATTGCCCACGACGGAGTGTCGAACACTTCGGCACCAGTTGACGTCGCTGCCACAGAATCAATGACCAGACAATCCGCCATGCGGATGACTGTCTGCATCAGAGCTCTCAAGGTGCGGTATGCGATCACGTGATCGCAAACAACATGCCACACGCTGCGGAAAGGCGGCAACAAATGCGTGGATTTGTCCGCTCACCTTTAGAAGAAGTCCGAGAAATCATTCGAAACGCACTGATTCCCATCCCCGCGTTGCCACATTGAATGTCCATGTAAAAACTGGTCGATGAGCGACCGATTTGCTTTCGGATCTTCCGTCCTGCGACTGTCGCACTCGTTTTGAGTTCGTGAAGCGGTTGAAGCCATCAGTCGATAACGGAATCCCCCTCGCTTCATTGCACGGTGTTCAGGTCTGACGACAAATCACGAACGCAGGCAAAAAAGCAAAGAACGCGGGTTTGGATTGGCAGGGAGCCCTTTTCGCCTCGCGACTTGCCGTGGCGCGGTTTCAGGAATTAGCATGTGCCCAGTCCCGCTTCACCACCGGAAGCCAGGCACTGCGACTTACACCGAGTATTTAGGTCGCCAGAAACAACAGATCCGATCGAGCATCTCGCTGGGCGGTCGCTCCGTGACTCCGTTATTAGAAATGGAAATAAATTGAACATTGTGATTTAATGGAGAATCAGAATGTTGCCTAAGTTCCCAATCCCCTAATGCCATTTCTTCATTCACGATTGGCGCATCCCCCCGATGGCTGTTGTCGCAAGGTGTTTTGCCATATTGCTTTGTGACGATATGATTCTGGTTGGCTGTTCTTATGCCGAACAGGAAAAGGAGCGTGCTCGCGCCGAGAATGAGTCTGCGGTTATGCGGGCGTATCGCCGCAAAGACATTGATGCTGAACTGCAACAGGACGATAAACGTCGTGCCAGTCAGAG
>JANPHT010000240.1:0-6806 GCA_031424595.1 Planctomycetota bacterium | reverse complement strand
CTGGGAACCGATCGCCGCGACGCTGAAGACCCGCTGGGCAGCAATCGATCAATCGACCGACGCTCCGATTGAGAATAGCACACACAAGCATCTTCTGGGTGCCGCTCTTCAGAAGATCTATGCGATCCGTTTCAGTCGCACGTTGCTGCTCCCATTTCTGCGCCAACAAGTTACAACGGCTCACCCGGATGACAAGGCACTTGCCATTCAATCTCTGTTGGCAGCGCTCAAGGACGCAGCTTGGACAGCGGAAATTGAAGTCGAAGCCTTCGCCGTGTTGAGAACGCTGGCACAGACTGATTCACCCGGTCAGCGGTTGCAGGTTGAGGCACCTGAGCTGCATCAACTCGTCGACGCAATGCTCAATAATCGTATCACGGCTGGCGAGAAAGCACTTGGCGATCAGGGAGAACTCAACAAGCTGACTCGCAAAGAACTGGCTGAAAAGAACGCGGCTCTTCGCAAAACTGCAAAAATTGATCTGGCCGCGAGGTTGGTGGAACTGGCTCGCACGGACAACGGGCCGCTGGCTCAGTGGTTTCGAATGGAGCAACTGTGGCTCGATGTGCAATTGAATCAGAATTACGCCGAGTCCGAAGCCGTCTGTTGGCAGATACTGGGCGACGCACCTTCAAAGCTTCAGGCAGAGCAGGCCGACGGCGAAGACGTCGCACCTCTTGACCCCAACGATCGGCCGCAACAGCTCGATCAAACGGCCTTGGCCGAACGCATGGATGCTGAGCGACTGGAATTTCTGGCCACGCAACTCCGTCGGCGTGCGTTCACCTCTGTGATGCATCTGGCAGTTCGTTCCAGTGCACCGCCGGAGTCCGCTGTACGATTGCTGAAATACGTCGATGCGGGAATCGCTCTCGGTGGCGATGCGACGACGGCGTGGCGAGAAACAAAGTTCCAACTGCTGATCGCGCTGGATCGTCCGGATGATCTGGAACATGAGCTGACCGACTGGATTCAAAGCGACGTGTCGACGGGCCCATGGCGACAGATGTTGGCTCAATTGCTGGCCGAACGAGGAAAGATCAACGAAGCGATTGCGTTGTTCGAAGCCTGCGAAAAGGACAAACTGTTGACTGCGTTCGACTATCAGATGCTGTCCGACTGGTACCTCGTCACTGACAACCGTCCCGCGTACGAACGAGCCCGAGTTGAATCGTTTAAACTGCGATCCGAGAATGAGTTGGCTCAGCTACTTTACGCCGCCAACAATCGCTGGTCGCAACCGGCAGGACAACTGCCGAGCGAGCTTGACGAAAACACACTGTTCGTGCTGCGGGCCTTGTACGAAAAATCTGCGAACCCGGAAAACTACATGCATTATGTTCGTTCGCTGTACGGTGCGTCTCGCGACATTCGACTGCTGCAGATGATTCCGGACGCTGTGCTCGATCGCACTCCGCAGCAGGTGTACCCATTCCTGCAGAATCTGAATGGAAGTCTTTTTGTCGAACTTCGCAACGAATCGACGGCCGATGAAATCCTCGCTCGAATCAGCAAACTTCGCATAAAGGGAAAGCCCACGGCCATCGACCTGCGTGCACTCGATTTGCTGGAAGCAATGGTCGAACGTAAGTCTTCGGAAGTGCTCAATCAGCCAGGGCCGCACGTCGAAGCATCTCTCGCTGCAATGCAACGAGCATTCAAACGTGAATGGGCCGAAGGCGAGCCTCGCATGATGGCCACGTTTCTCGCACAGCTTGGAGCCATCACCGACGAGCAACTCAAGGCCGAGCAAATTCGCGAGTTGCGTGAACTTGTGAAAGCCGCCGCGCCGGCAGGTCGCGATCATCTGGCGATGACTTCAGATCTCTGCCAGTTGCTCTTCCTGCACTATGGAGAACGTGATGAAGCTCTGCGTCTGATGGAAATCGAAGTTCGCGATTATACGCAGGCGAGCAAGGGACTTTGGCCACACGCTGATAACGAGCTTCTTAGCCGCTACGTGTCGCTGCTGGAATCGGCTTCTCGCCATGTGGCCGGTGAGCAACTGCTGAAGAAGTACGAAGCGGCTTCCGACAACGACGAGCAGAAGCTGTGGATGCAGGCTCGTCTGGTCACTTTGTATCGTAACGCTTTCGATTCCGACGGGATTGCCTCCATCGGCAAGGGCCGCGCTGAACTCTTCGCACCGCTGGTAGCGATGATGTTAAACGATCTCGAAGCGGCTCCCAACGAAAGTGTACGATATCAGTTACTCAATGAGCTGTTTGGATTCTTCCGAACGGCTCATCAGCACAAACTTTCAGGCGTTGTCGCGGCCGTGGAATCGGCGGTTTTCAAGACGATACCGAAAGTGCTGTCTCAACAGGAAAGTTACTACAGCAACACTGTTGGATTGCCCGTTCAGGTTGTTCGCGATGTTCTGGGGCTGACGAAAACGCTGCAGTATATTGTGGAACGAATGGAGAACTACCCCGATCGCTTTGAGATTCAATACAACAATTCGTGGAACACGCTGGGGAATTCACTCGGCGAGTTGCGTTCCAACGCAGGTGCCAGCGAACTCGATGATCGCGTCCTGAGGCTCGTGCTGAAGAAACTAAAGAAGGAACTCCGCGCGGGCTACCAAAGCTATTCGTACATAGATCGCATACATTACGGCTGGTTCTGGTTGGAGAAGAAGGCCGACTTCGCCGCCGCCGCTGAGGAAGTTCTGCACGAGAACCGAGTGTCCGGTCGTCGGTCGGTGGCCGTTGCGGAGTACCTTCGCGATGGTCTCGATCTGGCTCCGCGAGCCATCGAGATCCTTGAGATGGCATTGGGGAACGGGCTATTAGATTTTCCCGAACAGGCCACGCTGGTGGTGTATCTTCGAGACGCAAAACGCTATGTCGAGATGATTCCTATTCTCGAACGACTATCAAAAGTTCAACCGGGTAACCTCCAGTATCGCACTGACCTGATCACGGCCTACTTTTACGCTCAACGGCCCGAGCAAATGCAGACGCTGCTGACTGCGACGCATGACTACTTCCATCAGGAAGGTCGCTGGACTGAAGGCAGCGCGGTGCAGTTGGCATCGACCTGCGTTGAGATCCAGCAACCAGAACAAGCCCGGTCGTATTTCACCGAGGCGATTGTTCTGCACCAGCGAGCCAACCCAGGCAGTGGGCTCAACGACGGAATCCTGTCCAGCTATTATCAGCAGCTCGCACAGGTTGAGTCGACTCTTCATCACACCAGGGAAGCCGTGGAAGCGACGATATCGGCGATCGTTTGCTGGGATGCTCGCAGCCATGAACGCTCGGTGGCGATTCAATCGCTCAATGGTGTGTTGAACGCCGCTCAGGATCTGGACGCGTTTGTCACTGCACAGAATGCTGCCGCAAATGAATCGGGGCAGGACAATCCGATCCTTCGCAAGGCACTGGGCCAGACTTATCAGGCTCGCGGAGAACACGCAAAGGCGATCGCTCAGTTCCTGTTGGCTCTGGACCTGCAGCCCAACGATCGCGAAACGCGACAAGCCCTGGTCACAAGTTACGACATATCCGACAATCCGGCTGCCGCGACGCTGCAGCTTCGCAAACTGATCGATTTGCAATCGCACGATCTGACTCTCTACAAGCAGCTCGCCGACCGCATGAAAGGGGACCCCGTCGAAGCCGAACGTGCAGCAACGTCGATCATCGAATCCTCACCAAACGAAGCGGAGTCCCACACCGCAATGGCTGAACTTCGACAGACTCAGAACCGCTGGCTGGAAGCAATCCCCCACTGGCAGCAGGTGGCTCGTTACCGCAAGCTCGAACCAACCGGCCTTTTGAAACTGGCCGAAGCCCAGATTCACGAAAAGCAATTCGTCGCAGCCAGAAAAACGCTGACAACCTTAAAACGCACCGAATGGCCCTCACACTTCCGTGACGTCGATTCGCAGGTTCGCCAATTGGAGGGCAATCTGCCAGTTGAGTAATGCCGGTTCTTTATTGGTTGTTGTGGTCTGACTGGGATCTGCACATACTGGCGCGACACACTGTCTTCAGGAACGATTGCACTCAACCAGGTCCATCTCATGATTTCAAGCAACGATTCAAATCCCTATCAGCTGGGAGTAGTGCCTGATCATTCGAGCATGATCGCTCAATCCAGGACCGCAAAGGCGGTTGCGTTGACCGGGGCACTATTTACAACCGCATTGAGTTTTCCGATCGCCGGTTTTCTGGCCCTTGTCTTTCGATTCCCTGTCCCGCTTGGTGGGATCGTCTCGGGACCACGTGGAGTTATCCCAGCGATGATCGCGGTCGCCTTTTACGGCGGTCTAATGGGAGGGTTCATTCTCCTGGGAGCGGTTGGGGCATTCGTCGGAATCGTTGTACGGTCCGTCGCTGCCGACTCCAGGTATTTCAGACTGCTGCAAATCTCAGCATCGGCCGCTGTCGCATTGGTTCTGCTGTTCGTGTTGGCGACGCTGGACTGGTATATCGGGCCGTGGTAGCCCATGATTCCGTTTAACGGAACATTTGAAATGCTCAACGTGTGGATTATTTCATCCCGTTCAACGGCCATGAACAATCGCGGTGTCCGAGTCAATTTCCTGACGTCGCCTCATTTCGGATGTCACTCCCTGCCTGTTAAGCTTTTTGATCCCGTCGCGATTTGAAATTGTTTCTTTCCCGACAGTGATTGATTCTCAGACTGACAAACTTTGATGTGAATCGAAAAAGGGCAACTGCATGAGTCTCACGCGTATCGCTTTCGTCTGGGTATTCCTTTGCGGTATGACTTCCGCACAGGTTCAACTTATTGCTCATTGGCCATTAGCGGAATCGGCGGATGATCAATCGAAGACAGGACTGAAGGCCACTGCGACGCATGTTCAGTTTGGTACAGCCGGTCCGCCTGGTCGTTTTGAGGGCTCGGCGTCGTTCGATGGAAAATCGTCTATCATCCGAGTTGACAATGCTTCGGCGTTGAAACTGGGGAGTGAGCCGTTTTCCGTTGCGGCCTGGGTGAATGCAGCTGAGGACGACGGTGATGTGCCAGGTGACATCGTCAATCAGTTTGACCCTGAGAATCGCACGGGATTCCAGCTTGGCCTGTACTCCCACGGCGGCGTCACAAATTCGCAGTCGAACTACCGACAGTTGCACTTTGGAATTGATCAGGGAAGGCTGGAGTCGGGATTTACTGATCACGGAAAACTGGGATCGGCGGTCTACGTTTTTTCCCTCTGCGTCCATAACGACAAGTTATATGCGTCAACGTGTCATGCCGGGGCCAACGAATCCGGTAGAGTGTTCCGTTTTGACGGCGGCGACAATTGGACGGATCTGGGATCGCCGGACAAGGCCAATGCGGTCTCCGCGATGGCTGTTTTTGAGGGCTCGCTGTATGTGGCTTCAAGCAAATATCGACTTGCAGGATCATCCCTGGCAGAATCTGAGAACAAAAACTTTGGAGGCAAAGTATTTCGCCTCGGCGAGAGCGACGAATGGATCGCTTGTGGCACGTTATCTCCAGAAACAGAAGCTGTCTCCAGCTTGATTGAATTCCGAGGAAAGCTTTATGCGGGTTCGCTGTACAAGCCCGCGGGGTTCTTTCGGTACGAGGGAGGTGAACGCTGGGCGGTCTGTGACACACCGAATGGTAAACGTGTTGAGGCGATGACCGTATTCAATGGTTCAATTTATGCTTCGTGTTACGACGAAGGCTCCGTGTTTCGATTCGACGGCGAAAGGTGGCACGATGCAGGAAAGATTCCCAACGCGACTCAGACTTATGGATTTGCCGTTCACCAGGGAAGTTTGTTTGTCAGTGAATGGCCACAAGCTCATGTGTTCCGTTATTCAGGGGACACCCATTGGGAAGACACGGGTCGACTCGGGGAAGAACTCGAAGCCATGCCATTGGTGGTTTACAACGGCAAGATGTACGGCGGCACCCTGCCTCTGGCCGAGATCTATCGATACGACGGGCCATCGCATTGGTCGAGAGTTGGACGAGTGGATCATACGCCGGACGTGAAATATCGCAGAGCGTGGTCGATGGCCGTGTATAAGGGACGACTCTTTGTCGGAGCGCTACCGTCCGGAAGGGTACTTTCGATCGAAGCCGGGCGAAACGTTACGTATGACAAGCCGCTTTCGTCTGGATGGCACCACGTGGCGGCCGTGAGAAATACGGATCGATTGCAGCTTTACGTCGATGGGAAAAAGGTCTCCGAGTCAGCGGCATTTGGCAGCAATGAGTTCAATTTGTCCAGCGATTATCCTGTACAGATCGGCTTTGGGGCTCAAGATCATTTCCACGGCTCGCTGTCGGACGTCAGAATTTACCGTGGGGCGCTTTCGGAAAGTGAAGTCCAGGCACTCGCAGGTAAGAGTTCTTCTGCCGAAAGCGCAAATCCTCAGGAAAAATAGACGATTTTCATTTATCGATGCTCTAGGTGTGTGGTTACTCAGTTCTCAGACATTGATAATCACAGTGCTCGTCTTGTGTTTTTTCAATGCGGGAACGGAAATCTGAATCCGTCGCGCGAACCGGCGTGCCTTGTAAGTTGCAGGTCGGTCGGGAGTGACATAAAGACAGCACACACAGTAAAAAATCGGCACACGCAGTCAGAACTGCCGAACACGGCAACGTAATAAGACAGAATCTAAGATTTTCCCTATGCCACTTGTTCTCAACATGCACAGTGTCACCCGCACGTTCGATGCGCCTGGCGGGCCGATATCAATTTTGAAAAATGTCAGCCTGAAAGTGCTCTCCGGCAGCGCGGTGGCAATTCGGGGGCCATCGGGATGCGGGAAAAGTACGTTGTTGTACCTCGCGGGGACTCTGGATCAGCC
>JANPHT010000239.1:0-11635 GCA_031424595.1 Planctomycetota bacterium | reverse complement strand
GGTTCGCCGTGTCCTGATGAGCTGGGATTTCGACTAATCTTTCCGCCGGATTCAGGGAAATGCGATTGGGACCGACTGACATAAGAGTTTTCGCTGTCAATCATCATCGGCTTTATGGCTTTTTCAGCCCCAAGGGACGTGGTTCATTGTTCAAGGAGACTGGCTGCCTGTTCGAGATGATACTCAATTTCAGCATGTGGGCGCGATCTTCCAGATTCCGCCGGTACTGGAACCCAGTGCCGAATAAACTCTGAAACGTTCTGTGTTGGCATCGAACGCGAATAGAGAAACCCCTGTGCGTGTGTGCATCCCATTTCAAAGAGTAAGCGCTGTTGATCGTGGGTTTCGACGCCTTCAGCCACGATATCCAGATTAAGAGTTTGGGCGAGAGTAATGATGGTTCGCACAATTTCTCGTGTTTCACTGCAATTCAACATGTTTTGAATGAATGACTTGTCGATCTTCAGTAAATCCAGCGGCAATCGATGAAGGTAGGCGAGCGAAGAGTATCCCGTACCAAAGTCATCGATTCCGATCCGAATTCCGATCTCTCGCAGTTCCCCGATGATCGCCCTGGCCTGTTCGGGGTTCTGCATCAGCGTACTCTCGGTCACTTCGATTTTCAGTAGCCGCGGGTCGATGCCGGCGTGCCCGAGTGTCAGAAGCAGATCATTCTTGAAATGTGCCTGAGCGAACTCTCCTGATGAGCAATTGATGGTGACGCCGATGTGCTTATCGACCGAGCGAAGTTGATTCCAGTTTATGAGATCCGTGCAAGCGAGTTCAAGAACATTTCGTCCAAGCTTTCCAATCATTCCGAGAGACTCAATCACAGAAACGAAAACGTCCGGACCGATGTGTTCGCCTCTCGGGTGCTGCCAGCGGCACAGCGCCTCAAAGCCTTCAATTCTGCCAGAGGAGATTCTGACAATCGGCTGATACTCAAGAAAAAACTGATTGTTCTTAATCGCGTGCCTCAGGTCACTCTCCAGCGCCAGTCGAGCAGAAGCGACGGTCTGCATTTCCGGATCAAAGATGCGGAATCGTCCGCGTCCGCCGGTCTTCGCGTAGTACATCGCGGTATCGGCTTCACGAATCGCATCGGTGGCGGTCTTTCCCTCGACTTCACCAAACGAGATTCCGATACTCGCCCCAACAGCAACTTCGTGTGTACCAATCGCAAACGGTTCTGTGAGTGACGAAATGATTCGTTCGGCAATCAATTCGGCATCGTTTCGCGACTGAAGATTGTGCAGAAGTACAGTAAACTCGTCGCCACCGTGTCGAGCGACCGACCATTTCGATCTGTGACGTGCCACCACGTCTGACGTTCTCAAGCAGCTTTCAAGGCGTCTGGCGACACTACACAATAACAAGTCCCCTGCATCGTGGCCCAGACTGTCGTTGACGAGTTTGAAATTGTCGAGATCCAGAAACAGGACAGCACACAGTCCAAAAGAACCAGGATCCAGGTGCAGAACACGACCCAGTTGTTCTTCAAACAAGAGTCGATTAGGAAGTCCTGTCAAAACGTCACGAACTTTTCCTTCCGTGACATCCGCCAGAGAACCGGCGAGTCGCCTGGGCCGGCCGGCCTCATCGGATTGGACAACTCCACTGCACAGCATCCATCGGAATGTTCCATCCCGGTGACGCATCCGAATTTCTGTTTCGAAGCGGCCATGTTCGAGTGAATTGCGGCTGCCGAGAAGCTCGATGAACTGTCCGCGGTCATCGACATGAATACGCTCGAACCAGGCGTCAACAGTTGAGCTCAGTTCGTGATCGCTGTATCCCATCATTTCTTTCCATCGCGAGGAAAGAAAGATCCGTCGTCGGGGAACGTCCCAATCCCAGAGTCCAATGCGGGAACCCTGCGCGGCCAATGAATAGCGTTCCTGACTTTGCTGCAGTTCCGACTGTGCACGGCTGAGCCGTAATTGCAGCGAAATTCGGGCAAGCGTAATCTGTGGATCAAGTGGCTTTGTCAGATAGTCGTTGGCACCTTCCTGGAAGGCTCGGACAACATTCTCTCGCTCTGATTCCGCGGTCACCATGATCACCGGAAGTTCAGAATCCCGATACCGACTACGAATCAGTTTCAGTGCATCAAACCCGCTGAATCCGTCCATGACGACGTCAAGCAGCACCAAATGTGGTTTCTGTTCTTCAATCCGTTCGAGGGCCATCTCACCCCCGTCTGCGGTCTGTACGTCGTACCCATAGCGGACAAGCATTCGGGAGAGGATCTCGCGATCGACCGGCTCATTATCAACAACCAGAATGAGTGCCCTGGATTCCTCCGGTGCACCAACTGATGAGAGTGCTTCTCTCATCAGAAAGCAAGTTCCCGGTTGTTGATTTGTCGAAGTCACGTTGATTTCCTGCTGCACCTGTGCTGACAGACCGATTTCCATAGTCGGCTTCCGGTCACATATGCTGCGAAAAAGCATGGACCTTCAGTGAGAACCTAGGTCGCGAATTTGCCACGTGCACAATTATGAATGATGTTTTCGCTTGAACAGCAGGCATTGGCTGGACGACTCTAAGGGTCTTCCTCTAAACCAGGGTGGAAATTCGAGGCTGTACCTGACGGGTAAGAACGGTTTTACGGGTTTCCGCATTTATGCGGATTCTGTGTACAGCAGCAACGTCGGCGAGAATCCGCTAACCCCCCACACGATCGACTGCGATATTGTTCCCTGGAGAGTGCTGCTGGCAGTATCCGGATCCAATGCTCGACCGTTGTACTCAACCGAGACGAGCTGATGAATCGCGTTGGTGACTCACATATTAAGAAGGTGTGCCGGTCACTTTGCGGGGACTCGACTTTGCGATTTTTCCGAATCTCTCGAACAAATCGCGGTTGAACATGATCTGAACGCGGCAAAGCAGTTACTTCTCAGACACGAGCAGGAAATCAACACGTTGCTGGCCCGTTACTTGATCAGATTGAGCAACTGGCACGAACATTTGTGCATTGATCGAGAATCCTTCGGAAGATTGGATTCAATCATTCGCTGACAGTTGATTTACCGCCAGCGACTTGGCACGATGCTCGCCCGTCGGAGAGGTGATGCATCTCTGGCAAACGCAAAGTTGGTTCAATCGCGAGAGTGGCGAAATTGGCAGACGCGCTGGATTTAGGATCCTGTGCCTTAAACGGCGTGGGGGTTCAACTCCCCCCTCTCGCAATTTGAATACGTAAAGGACGGGGTTGACGCCCCGTCCTTTTTTATTGGATTTCGACTTGGCGGATTTCGTCATGGCCGGTTCATTGCTGTCGCCGCCAGCCAGCCATTCAAAAGAGATTTACGGTCCGACATGTTTTCTTCGCTGAAGAATCAGATTGCGTTCTTTCGGCAATTCCGAAAGCGATTTGAGACCACCGGCGCCGTTGCGCCCAGCAGTCGCTTTCTGGCA
This sequence comes from Planctomycetota bacterium, assembly GCA_031424595.1. GTDB lineage: Bacteria > Planctomycetota > Planctomycetia > Planctomycetales > Planctomycetaceae > SXXK01. The sequence continues at coordinate 8,212 of JANPHT010000239.1, read as the reverse complement.
AAGTCGATGACACGATTTCTGGCAGACCGAGACCCCGCGAACCCCGTCCGAGTCCTCGAGATTGGCCCAGGAACCGGACCTGTTACGGAGAGCATAGTCAGCCTGCTTAGGGCCGGTGATATGTTTGATCTGGTCGAACTGAATGAGGAGTTCGTTCGAATTCTCAAGAGTCGATTTGAAACTGAGCCCGCCTGGAAGGCCGTGCAAAGTCTGTCTCAGATTCATCAACTGCCAGTACAGGAGTTTCAGGCGACGGAGCCCTATGACTTTGTCATTTCCGGGTTGCCTCTGAACAACTTTCCCGCCGATTGGGTTGCTATCATTGCAGAGACTTACTTTCGTCTGCTGCGTCCCGGGGGCGTTCTCAGCTACTTTGAGTACATGTATGTGCGTCCCATTCGCAAAGTGGTGACTCGGGGGGCTGAGCGAGTGCGGATTTCCGCGATTGATGACACGTTGCGAAAGCACTGTCAGAAAAATCTAATCAGCAGAGACAGCATCTGGATAAATGTTCCGCCGGCCTGGGTGCAGCATTTGCGAAAAGAGGCGTAGCTCGAGTACCGGAGCGTAAAGGGTTTTGTAGAGAGTGATTACTTGCAGAAACCCAATGAGTAGTAATCTCCCCGGGTACTTTCTTACCACAGTTCGTGAAGATCTACCGTCTTACGGGGAATTCGTTGCAGATAGTTCGTGAGTTCCCGCCAATCGTTTTCGCCGATGGAACGAAAGGCTTGCTGGATTTCATTTTCATTGTTTGTGACACAGTTGATCACTTTGGGGTGAAACGTCGCCCAATGATTGTCCTGAGTGGGTGATGGTTCGTAGATAGCGACACCAACAACACGTTGATTGTTCTTCGGCGGTCCACCGGTCATTTTGTTAAGTGGCTGTCGAAGAATCCGCACAGCGGGGTAGTGACCATCCCCTGTGCTGAGGTCCGTGCAGAATGCCACGAGCTGATGTTCGGCCGACAGGACAATTCCCGGCAATGCACAACCGTGGCGGAAATGCTCGCGAACTCGAATCCAATAAAACACCATCAGGATTCCGCAGACAGCACTCAGTCCGAGCAATGGTTTCAGAAACATACCGACCAGCAGAAACATCAGTGTCGAGACCATCCAAATCGTCGGCCAAAGCGGAAAACAGCTCCAATACTTCAGAAACTGGACGTTAATTTGCCCAGGATTTGATGCCTGAGCCTCGTTGCTTAACGTGAGGGCCCGCGGCGGTGGAGTTGGGTAACTTTTGTCGTTGGCCTCTTCTTCAAACGGTCGTCGAGCACGCCGGACGGGGCGCTCCGGAACAATTTCCACGTCCACGTCTTCGATCTCGTCGTCGTGAACTGGAACCGTGACCACTTCACGACAGCCCGGACATCGCACTCGACGTCCGGCGAGGTCATCAGCAACTCGAGTTGCACGGCCGCAATGTTCGCACTCAAATAAAATAGGCATCATTCATCGTCTCAATAGAGTGATACGTGTTGGGACGACTTGAGAATTGCCTGATTCAGACAGCCCTAAGTCGTCCGGTATTTCTCGCCTCGATTCCTGCGGAAACAGTTCAATCGGTTAACGGTCTTGGCACGTGATATCGTTTGAGTTTTCGATCGAGTGTCGATCGCTCGATTCCCAGTATCTGAGCAGATTTGGATTTATTCCAGCCAGTATGTTCCAGCGTCTTGAGAATATGGTCCTGCTCCACATCGGCCATTGAAACCTCTCGATACTCACCGACAGTTCCTCGATCGGCAGTCGGTAACGCAGATCGATTCCCCAGGCTGGAAAGTTGGATATCGGAAGCACGCACGACCTCGTTGCGACACAGAATAACCGTGCGTTCAATAGTGTTCTGCAATTCGCGAACATTGCCCGGCCAATTGTGTTCGCGAAGTAATTGCATGGCTTCATCGGTGAATCCTTTGATGACTCGTCCGGTTTTCTGAACAAACTTCTGCAGGAATGCGTTGGCCAGCAACTCGATATCATCACGACGTTCTCGCAGCGGGCTGGCGGTGATTTCAGCGACCTGGAGTCGGAAGTACAGATCCTTGCGGAAGTCGCCGTCATCTACTGCTTCTTCAAGATCTCGATTGGTTGCAGCGACAATGCGAACATTCACCTGAATTGGTTTTCGGCCGCCGATACGTTCGAAAGCATAGCCTTCCAGAACGCGCAGGAATTTTGCCTGGATCGACGGGCTCATTTCACCCACTTCGTCCAGAAAAAGAGTGCCGCCGTCGGCCTGCTCGAAGCGTCCGATTTTGCGATCCACAGCTCCAGTGAACGCGCCCTTCTCGTGTCCAAAGAGTTCGCTCTCAAGCAGACTTTCGTTCAAGGCGGCGCAGTTGATGCAGACGAACGGTCCATCGCGACGAGGGCTGAGCGCATGAATGCTGCGGGCAATCAGTTCTTTTCCGCAGCCACTTTCGCCTCGAATCAGAACGTTGGCATGAGTTTCGGCAATCAGAGAAATTCGTTCCTTCAATTCCGTCATGCTGCCGGTCTCACCAATCAGCGTCTGCTCCTGCGACAGCTGCGAACGCAGGGTTTCGTTGACGCTTCGAGCCTGCGCGAGTCCGGTCTGGAGTGAATCACGCTCCTGAAGCTGGACCAGGGAAACAGCCAGTTGGTTGGCGACCGCAAGCGTGAACTCCAGATCGTGCTTATCCAGTGGATTATCCGGGTTTGTGGAATACAGGTGAATCAGTCCCAGGACTTGAGCCCCTGAAGTGATCGGCGCGCAGATAACGCTGAGAGCCTTCATTTCTCCGAGGCTGTCAAAAACGGACAACTGTCGGTCATCGCCAACATCGCGGGCAAGAATGGCCTCTCGTCTTGACAGAACGATTCGGGAAAGGTTGTCGGAGACTCGTCGATAAGGAAGGTCCTTCTGACTGTGGTAAGCGACAACCTGCAGATCCGCCGGCATCGGCTGCCCGGTTGTTTCGGGTGGCGCCAGAAGGATAGCCGAGATACTGGCCACTGTTTCTCTCGCGAGGCTGGCCAGTACAACTTCGGTCAGTTGTTGGCGCGTTTTCGCGGCTCCCATTTCGAGGCCGAGACGATAGAGCTTGGCGAGTTCTTCGCCGTACTTCACATCGCGCGCGGCATTGTCGGGGGCCAGGAATTCGGGAGTCGCAGTGCGATGCAGAATGCTGGGTTCGCGCGCGGGGGAGACTGCCGTTTGTGTTGGCGATGTCGCTCGATCGGTCGTGGTGGACGGCAAACCGGGAGGTGATGCCGGTGCGGCTTCGAGGCTGGTCGTGAAAGCTAGTCGGCATTCTCCGATGCTGATGACGTCACCTGAGTGAAGTGTGAAGTCCCCAGAGACTGATTTACCTCGGACATTTGTACCATTGCGGCTGGCAAGGTCTCTGAGCTTCCATTCGCCCTCGGAGCAAAAGACTTCACAATGGTTGCGACTGCTGGCGTCGTCCTGCAGGACGATTCGATTTGTGGCGGAACGTCCGATCGTTGTGACCTGACCATGGCGCAGGCGAACGACATCACGCCAGGAATAGCCGTCCCAGGTCAGGAGAAACGCGAAATCATCAGTAGCATTTGCAGACATGTTTTGCGGCATCGACAGGAGGCTTAGAGTGGAGTCTTGCAGACATTCAGTGAGAATATGTTGACACGAAAGAGGGAGATTGTCACCCGCGACTTGCAGCTGGACATCACGTCACGCCCATTTTAGGGCAAGGAAGGGAAATTCGCGGAATGGGACGATCTGAGCCGATCGAGCGGCATTCAACTGTGGACGCGGGGCAGTTCGCATCCCTCGCGAACAACTTCAGCTTCCAGGCTGGCCAGTTCCAGCAGGCGAATACTGACTGTGGCATCGTCGGCAAAATGCTTTGCCAGGCGAACATAGGTCGAATGATGGCGGGCTTCGGATTCGTAAAGGCTGCCGTAGAATTCCTTTAGTTTTTGGTCCTGCAAATGGTCGCGCAGCAGAACGAATCTTTCGCAACTGCGAGCTTCAATTAAAGCCGCCACCAGAAGTCGATCGACGACTCGCTGAGGTTCCTGCCGTCTAACAAGTTCTTTCAGCTTGCGTCCGTATGTGCCCGGTTTCAATCGACAAAACCTGATGCCCCGCGTTTTGAGCAGATCTCGAACGAGTTGAAAGTGTTCCAGTTCTTCGCGAACAATCTCCATCATTTCCCGACACAGGTCTTCGTTTTCAACGTAGTCGAACATCAGGTCCATCGCAGTTGAGGCGGCCTTCTGTTCGCAATGAGCGTGGTCAATGAGGATATCGTTCAGATGTTGGTCGACCTGAAGTAGCCAGCGTTCCGGAGTTGTTGATTGAAGGTGAAGCATGCGGTCGATTGTAGAAGAGTCAAAACGGGATCTCTACATTTGTGCCTGTGTTCCGCAGTTTCTTCCGTCAAATTCGATGGGCGGCCTCCGGAAAATCCCTTTCCGGTCATTTGGGCACCGTATGGAATTGGGTCTGTCAGGACGGTAGACTCATGGCTTTGGACTCAGTTTTTCGCCAGCGAAGCAAAAGAAATGAGATCATCCGAATTTCTCAGCGTGCATACTCGTCGCGATTTCCTCGCTCAGGCCGGGGCCGGTGCCGGGATGCTGGCGTTTGCTTCGCTGGCGAATGCGGAGAATCCTGACTCGAGATCGACGCATCGACGTGCTCGTGCGAAGCGAGTGATCTGGTTGTTTATGCATGGTGGGCCGAGTCACGTAGACCTTTTCGATCCAAAGCCTCTGCTGACGAAGTATTCCGGCCAGCCACTGCCGGAGTCGTTTGGCGGCGTGATGACGCGGCGAGACGTTGCCAGAAATCCCTTGCTTGCTTCTGCACGGCGGTTTCGGCCGCGAGGACAATCAGGCCTGGAAGTCAGCGATTTTCTGCCTCATATCGCCGAGTGTGCGGACGATATCTGCGTCGTGCGATCATTGCACGGGAACAGCGTGAATCATCCCCAGTCCGTCTACCAGATGAATACTGGAAGCATACTTATGGGGCATCCAAGTGTGGGCAGCTGGATCTCCTATGGCCTCGGTACAGAAAATCAGGATTTGCCCGCGTTCGTCGTCCTGCCCGATCCCGGTGGTGGTTTGAAAGGCGGACCCGTCGCCTGGGGAAGTGGATACCTGCCAGCGACCTATCAGGGAATCACAGTTCGGTCTGGGGCGTCACCAATTCTTGATTTGAAAGCGCAGGGCGGAATCAGTTCCGAGCAACAGAATCAAAATCTGCAACTGATTCAAACGCTCAATGAGCAGCATTTACGGACTCGCGATCTGGATGATCAATTGTCAGCCAGAATTCGCGCCTATGAACTGGCATACCGGATGCAGGCGCGGGCACCGGAACTCGTGGATCTGAGTGCAGAAACGGAAGAGACTCTGTCAATGTATGGAGCCGACGAAAAGGACTCTCGTGAGTTCGGGCTGCGATGTCTGATGGCTCGCCGAATGGCGGAGCGAGGTGTGCGATTCATTCAGCTTTACTCAGGTGACACAAACGGCTGGGATGCTCATTCCGATGTCGACAAGAACCATTCAGAATACAGCAGAAAAACGGATAAGCCGATTGCCGGTCTGCTCAGGGACTTGAAACAGCGAGGTCTGCTTGATGACACGCTGGTCGTCTGGGGTGGTGAGTTTGGCCGTATGCCAATGAGCGAGCAGGGACGAGGTCGCGATCATAATCCCTGGGGGTATTGTGCCTGGCTGGCCGGTGCAGGAGTGACTGGCGGTCGAGCGTTCGGAGCAACGGACGACATCGGGCTTCGGGCTGAAGTGGATCGTGTTTCCATACATGATTTTCATGCTTCGATCCTTCATCTGCTTGGGATTGATCATGAGCAACTGACCTATTTTCATAATGGACTTGATAAACGGCTGACTGGCCCGGATGAAGCTCACGTCATTCATGGCATGATAGCTTGAACTTGCTGGGACGGAGTTTGTCTTCGAGAGGCTTCTGGATGACTCGGTTCGATCGACATTTTCAGATTGCGAAGTGCGGGACGTTGCGAACGTTCCGGGGCCGTTGTTTTGCGGCTTCCGCTGTGCTGTTATGCGGGATTTCCGCCTTCGCTCAGGAACCACTTGAGGGGGACGATTCTTACGTAGAATCGCCGCTCACGACAGCCGACCGAGATCATTGGTCGTTGAAGCCTGTCGCGGATGATGCTGTGCCTGTGCGTGAAGATTCTGCATGGTGCCGGAATGAGATTGATAATTTCATAGCCGCGAATCTGGAGCAGCATGGGCTGGTTCCACAGCCGGAGGCGAGTCGTCGAGTTCTGATTCGCCGTGTCACCCTGAACCTGACAGGACTCTTGCCAACACTCACGGAGGTGGATCGTTTCCTTGCGGATGATTCTCGCGACGCTTTCGAAAACCTGGTTGATCGGCTGTTGGGATCGTCGGCCTATGGTGAGCACTGGGCTCAACATTGGCTTGATCTGGCAAGGTTTGCAGAGACCGACGGCTTCGAGCATGATAAAATTCGCCCGGATGCCTGGCGATATCGGGATTGGGTGATTGATTCTCTGAATCGCGATGTTTCGTATGATAACTTTATCCGGCTGCAGATCGCGGGAGACTTGCTTAAGCCTGATGATCCCTCGGCGATCATCGCCACACAGTTTTGTGTATCCGGACCCGATATGCCAGACATCAACTCCCAGGACGAACGTCGCCATACCCTCCTGAACGAATTGACGGCCACTGTGGGGGAAGTGGTTCTTGGGCTTCAGATTGGATGCGCTCAATGCCATGATCACAAATATGACCCCATCAGCCAAGCCGATTTCTATAGACTGCGAGCGATTTTTGAGCCTGCAATTCATGTGAAGAAAGATCATTCTGTCACCGCATTGCGTGAAGAGTTGTTGGCTGACTCCCAAAGCCGTCTTATGGTTCGAGGCGACTTTCGTCGGCCGGGACCTGCCGTCGTGCCAGGGGTTCCACGAGTGTTCGAGTCGATGGGATTGGAGTCTGAAGGACTGGTTGTGAAGGATTCGAGTCAGCGTCCCAGAGCTCAGCTGGCGAATTGGGTGGTCAATCCCCGCCATCCGTTGACGGCCCGAGTTCTGGTGAATCGCATCTGGCAGCAGCACTTTGGAATCGGCCTGTGTGAGACATCCAGTGACTTTGGTGTGATGGGACAGGAACCGATCAATGGCGCGCTTCTCGATTGGTTAGCGCACTGGTTCGTCAAAAACGGATGGAGTCTCAAGAAGCTCCATAGGATGTTGGTTTCGTCAGCGACGTATCGGCAGCGCAGTCAACTTCCGGAAACATGCTCGGCAGGTGAATTGACTCATTGGCATCAGTCGCTTCAGATTGATTCGCATGCGCGCCTGTTGTCTCGATTTCCGCGACAACGGCTACAGGGCGAGGTTATTCGAGATGTGATGCTGCAAGTGGCTGGAGTGCTGAACCGCAAGTCGGGCGGACCGGGAGTTTGCCCGCCCCTGCCTGACGAATTGCGCAACACTTTGCTGAAAGATCAGTGGAAAATTACAGACGACGAAACCGAGCACGATCGTCGCAGCATTTACGTGTTCTCCAGAAGGAATCTGCGTTTCCCCATCTTCGAAGCCTTTGATCGTCCTTCAGCCAATGAAAGTTGTTCAAGACGCAATGTGTCGACAACGGCTTCGCAATCGCTGCATCTCCTGAACTCTCGATTTTCCTTCTTGATTTCAGAGTTATTGGCGAAAAAAATCCTGGTCACGTGGCCAAAGCCGGACCAGCAGGTCTCAGCCGCCTTTGAAGCCATCCTTGGCCGAAAGCCGACAGTTGACGAGCAGCGGGCTGTGGATGCATTTGAGAAGAACTCTGACGGGGAACGGCAGGCCGTGCTGACAAATCTTTGTCTTGCATTTTTTAACAGCAATGAATTTGTCTTCGTCGATTGACGCTGAATGTGCCGGGAAACACTTGCCAGACTCGCCAGCGGTTGAGCTCCGTTTCCTCCGGATGGTATCTCGATCGAATCTTTCAAGGGCTTCAATCAGGGAATGCTTTTCAGCGGAGCCCCAGCGTCTGAGGGATGTTGGTGATTCCTGGCACTGACGCTTTAGCCCAACTTCCCCAACTGGGAAGAAAAATGCTGGCGGCGAAAAATTTCTCCAGTCTTTTCGGCGTAGCATTTTCGTAAGTCGTTTGGCGTCGGCTTGAAACGTGATGTAGTGACGACCAAACCTCTTGGCGGTCTCAAATTG
>JANPHT010000238.1:0-13848 GCA_031424595.1 Planctomycetota bacterium | reverse complement strand
CGAAACTTCCAGCCAGATCTCGTTCGAGTCCGTCGTGCCCTGAGTGAAATGGTGGCCCATCCTGACGGTGCGAATAACAGTTTCCAGAAGATAGCTGTTGCCGGGCTTCAGTGTGGGAACTTCCGGCCGCAGCGGAGCCGTCAAATTCCCGTCGATCGTGCCGCCTTCACGCACACCGAACAAGTCAACTCGCATGATGCCCTTCAGGAAGTCATCGTGCGATTTGATGACGTCATCGTTGTCCGTCAGCCAATTGAGTCCCGAGTTGGCAGACGGATACAAGTGATTGTGAATCTTCAACTGCCCGGATTCGTCGAAGTACTTCGCGCCGAAGTCTCCCGATGCCTCCAGTGGCATGTGACAACCGTTGCAGTTCACCTGAGCCTTCTCGGGATAGTAAAAGCTGCGAGCCCCATGTCCCGAAACGCCGCTCAACAACCAACTGTCATAGTGGTTCTGCCCTCGCAACCATTCCTTATAATGATTCAGAGAAAACGGCAGGTTGACCTTATGGCACGCGCCGCAGAACTCAGACGACTTATGCAGCGGCTTCAGGAATGTCTTTTTGTGGAATGAAGGTTTCGCCTTCACCAGTTGATTGTTGATCCATTGCAAAATGGTATTGTCGCTCTTTGCAAATGGATAATGAATGGGTTCCTCAATCGTGTAGTCCGCATTGCCGACACTACTATTCACATGCGTGATCGCGTGGCAAACCGTACACGAAATCCCAGACTGCGAAGTCGGATGATTCAGCATGTCAAACTTCGGATCATCGAATGCTCCACTGAAGAATGGCACGGGATCATGACATCCAGCACAGAAGCGAGACCCCTGAACGTTTCCATCTCGCTTGAGTGACACTTCCCGCGTTTCTGCGACGCTCGCGAGATACGCCGGATTGTTGAAAGAACTGAATCGATGCGCACTCTTCGCCCAGTCGGCGTGAGAATCCTTGTGGCATTTCAGACAGTAGTCGTTCATATCCAGCGTTTCCGCACTGATGAAGTTGCCAGTGGCGGTGCGGGCGAGTGACGGCTCGAAGTACTGTGTTCCTGCCTTTGGCCCGACGACGTTCCACTCGCGCGGATCCTGCGACTGCCAATAAACCATTCCCACCGCAGCGCCAGCAGCCAGACCGGCCCACACGAGTCCCTGCTTCCATCGCATCCTGGGACCAACCAGTCGGTGCATCCCATAAAGCCATCCGCCGATGAGGGGTGTGGCCACATGAGCCCAGTAGACGAACGATCGTCCCGTGGGACTCTTGAGTTCAATCAGCCCGTCGATCCGCATCAGCAAAAAGCCTGAAACCAGCACCAGAATGCACACGCTGAACAACGCATATCCAATCATCACGGTGCGGCGGATCTTTCGATCCTTTGTGTTCAGCATGTGGATAATGCCAAAGATCAAAAACGGCACGACGATCAGAAGTCCCAGTACGATGTGTCCTAGAAACATCCACGAGTAAAACACATCTTCGTAAGTCTGCGTGGTCCACCACTGCAGGAAAGTCACTCCGGCAAGATAGGCACTATTCGCACCGATCGTCGCCAATACCGCGAGTACGACGTTGAACACAATCCGCAATTTGGGACCAATGGCCTTGCGAACGATTTTCCTGGGGACCGGTGCGACGGATCCGTGCGTGCCTGCCCTGGAAACATTGGAGGGAGAACTGGAGTCTGTCATGAAAATGACCTTTATGAACAATCAACCCGATATAGGAATCCGGAGCCCGGCGACGCGATGATATTTATCAATCGCATCAGGATCAGGAGCAGCTATCGACAAGGCATGGCCACTCAACGATCGATGAGCCACGCGAGTTGTCGTACGGCTAGGCAGCTTGTGCTGCAGCACATTCGGGCGGAATATCGATGCGAGGCGGAAAACCTCGCTCGGGATGGTGGTCGCCAAAGTCGAAATCACGATTGGAAGCATGATTTGCAAGAGAATCATGTCGTTCGACAATCGCGACGACTTCGCTCACGCGGGGCAGCGTCTGAGAGGTGGCAATCGGCATCGGCTGGGAAAATGGCAAACTGCGGCATCCGGGCCCCGAACATGGCTGCGATGGCGATTCAGGAAGTTTTGAGACTGCCTTCGCCTGAACGCCCGCTTCTACAGGCATCAGATCATTGACCGAATGCTGGACATGTGCATTTCGTCGATGCACATAATCACCGCAGGACGCCTGCACGAAATCTGAGCAAAAACACGCCACCAACAAGAGCACTGTCATGTGCATCGCTGTTCGAAGACGTTTTTTTGTGAGTTCAAAATTGATCATGATTACCTGACACAAACGGGAATCGCATCATGCTGTGGGGAATCATACGCCTCAAAACATAATTGCCACCAGAAGAAAAAGGCTGTTGTTTGAGAAAATCTGCAGTGCAATTGACTGGAATTCTGCAACCCCTGTTTGGGCAGAGGCCAACTGCCTCAAAAACCGGTGATGACTTGAATTTGGAGATTTGCATACACTTCGGCAATTGTTGCCGCAGGCGGTGGGCTGGAGCCTTCCGCAGACGCTGCGAGCAAGTGCTGAACTTTCAGTTATTTAGATGGACGGAGTAGCAGGGATGCATCCAGGAACCTTTCGCCAGCACGACTGCGTAGTGAATGATCGTGGTCTGGCACGGTGGGAAGGTGCTCATCGAGCACGCTTGTCATTTGAAACTCGGACGGCCGTGGCCGTTTTCGCGGGGCTTTTTTGTGCGTTCTGGACGAATTCGATCGTTGAAGCCCAGGCACAGAAACCCAGCGCAGAAACATTGCTCAAGTACAATCCGTCGCAGAAGGGCGTCGAATATGACATTCCAGCAGCGGCAGAAATAGCCAAGTGCACTGTGGTCCTGGAAAAAGGCAGTTACGTTGTCAACGGCCCGGCAAATGAAGTATTGAGACGCTTCACGGATTCCAATGGCGACGGTGCTCCGGACATGTATCGTTACTATCACCTCGGTCTCGAAGTTTATCGCGACGTCGATACCAATGGCGACTTCAAGGCGAAGAAGAACACTCGACCCGATCAATTTCGATGGATGAATTGGGGCGGCACTCGCTGGGGACTCGATCCGAATGAAGACGGAAAGATTGATTCCTGGAAAGTGATTTCTGCACAGGAGGCTGCTCGAATCGCTGTCGAAGCGTTGATCAGCGGCGACCTGCAGGCGTTGAACACTGTAATTGTGAACGAAGACGACATTCAGACTCTTCGACTTTCACCCGCAATCGCCAAGGCTGTTCAGGCGGCAACTTCAGACCTTGCCCGCAAGGCTCAGGCGGCTTTGGGGGACGGTAAGATTATAAACCCCAAAAGCAAATGGGTGCGATTCGATGCCCCACTACCTGGGCTGATTCTGGCTGAAGATCTTGGCACTGCGAACGACGTCGTCGTTTACGAAAATGCGATGGCCTATATCCAGAACGGCGAAAAGCTGGAATTGATCTCTGTCGGAGAAATGGTGCAGATCGGAGATGTCTGGAAACTGATTCAGGTTCCGACACCGCTGGACATGGATGGAAAGACCATTGTGCAAATTGGCGGAATTCTCATGCAGCCACGCACTCCGAGCGGTGAAGCTGCCGGCAGCAACAGCGGTGCCGGAGAAATGCCGGCTGAAATGCAGAAACTGCTGGCCGATCTGCAGAAGATCGACGAAGCCAGTCCTAAACCGGACGCTCCGGCAAAGGCCTTTACCGATTACAACGTCGCTCGAGCCAACGTCAGCGAGGAATTGGTCAAGATCTCTCGGAGCGATGAAGAGCGACAGCAGTGGCTACAACAAATGACGGACAGTCTGTCGACCGCTACTCAGTCTGGTCTTTATCCCGAAGGGCTGCCCCGTTTGATCGCCCTTCAGGAAGCAGCCAAAAATAATCAGTCACTTCTGGGATACGTTTATTATCGTCGACTGATGGCTGAATACGCCGTCCGTCTGAAGAACGACGAAAAGGTGGCGGCGGCAGATGCAACAAAGGCTCGCGAAGCGACTCAGAAGTGGTGGTTCGAGCAACTGGAAGCGTTCGCCAGGCAATGGCCGAAATCCGAAGACGCGCCGGATGCCGTTGTTCAGCTGGCGATCAGTTATGAGCTGATGGGCCGTATTGAAGACGCGAAGGCGTGGTACGCTCAGTTGGCAAAGAACTATCCCACGACCGAAGGCGGTGCCAAAGCTCAAGGCGCGCTGCGACGATTAACCCTGACGGGCAGAAAACTGCAGCTGGCAGGGAAAAATCTCCAGGGGCAGCCAGTCTCCGCAGCACAATATGAAGGCAAAGTGATGCTGGTTGTCTTCTGGGCATCCTACGCCCAGCCCTTTACGGATGACCTTCCCGCCATTCAGGAAGTGTACGCCAAACATCAAAAGGCTGGTTTTGAGATCCTCGGTGTGAACATGGATACGGACACCACTGCCGTTGCCGCCTATCTGAAGCAGCAGGGAATCACCTGGCAGAACCTTCGCGAAGTGCCTAAAGAAGTTGGCCAGCAGCCGGGCGATTTTGGCTTTGGAATTGTCTCAGTGCCAACGATGTTCGTCGTTAACAAAGATGGCACCGTGGAAGGTGGAATCACCACAGCCAATCTGGAGTATGCGGTCGACACTCTGGTTCAGGGTAAGAAACTCGAAGCCACACCGGCCGGGGAAGCCGAAGCGGAACTTCAGAAAGCGGATGCCAAGGGCCGCTCGACTGCCGAAAAAGGCAAGTCACTCCGCTAATGAACATGCGTACGCGGAAAAAGCGGCATCGCCGAGTTCGGGTATTGAAACTTGCGTGCTGTTGACGCGAATATGGCAGAGCCGTTTTAAGACGGGTCGTGCGAAACCAGCTCTCACAGGCAGTATTCTGATGATACGGTCGATGGCGACTTCTTCTGCCAATGCTCGCAGGAAGCTCTGGATTCAGCTACTGGCCTTCGTCGCGTTGGCGGCAGTGTTTTACCTAAAGCCACGAGTGGAAGCGTGGCTTGAAGGCCAGGCACAATCCGGGGATTCCTCGGTCGTAGCAAAAGCCGAAGCGACACAAGAATCTGATTCGACAAGTCGAGAGCAGAAGTCATCGGAAAATCCGAGTTCCCCGATTACGAAAATGGAGCGCGCTGACGAGAAACCCCGACGAGAGATTTCAGACCCTGAAAAGTCGAATCCGCCGCCGAAAACAGTAGCGAACTCCAGCGATCCTGAACTTGGCAAGTTGAAAGAAGTTGAGGACAACGTTTTTGAATCGACCGCCGGTCTCTTCTACGGCCCCGGCGGTGCTGAAGGACACCGCCTGAAGCATGTGATGGAACATGCCAAAGACAATCCTCAGAAGGAAATCCACGGAGTCTTCGATGGCGACGGCGACCGAGATATCATCCTGGCTGTCATTGACGAAGCTTTTGCGAAGGCCAAAAAGGGCGGCTCTGACGTTCGCAGTGAAAAGCAGAACGGCAATCGAGTTTACACCGTAAATCTGCGTCGCCGAATCGGCCAAATGGGGGGTGCGCAGGGAGAACGCCAGGGCAATCCGGATTGCCGTTATCTGCGTCTCGTACTGCGGAACGAAAATGAAGTCATTACAGCCTATCCGACGAAGTCTTTTTGATTGGTGTGCGCCGCTTAATCTGCAAGCGGCTCTCTGGGAAAGCCTGCGAGCGATCTTCGACTTTCAGTTTCTCACAACTGTCTCATCCAGGTTCAACACCAGGTTCGCGATCATCGCCCATGCGGCAGTCTCTGGATCAGTCGCAACATGACGCGGTTTGGATTCTCCCACGGTGATCGCCTTTGCCGCGTCATCAGGATTTGCAGAATATAACTCAAGTTGTTTCTGATAGGCCATAGAGATCACTTGCACTTCTTCGGCATTGGCATGACGAGCCAGTACCGTTCTGTAAAGGAAGTCAATGCGATCTTCTATTGACGTGCCTCCGTCAGCAATGGTGCGTTCTGCCAGTGCTCGGGCCGCTTCAAAGTGCTGCACATCGTTCATCAACTGCAACGCCTGAAGAGGTGTATTGCTGCGTTCGCGACGAGTGCAAAACTGCTCACGATTCGGACCATCAAAGTTGCTCATGAATGGCGGCGGTGCGGTTCGCTTAAGAAAGCAGTACACGCTTCGACGATACAACGAAGCTCCATGATCCTGCATGTAGTAGCGGGTGTTGCTGTTCTCGTAACCGACCGGCTCCCAGATATCAGCCGGTTGATAGGGCAACACGCCCCGGCCGCTCATCGTCAAGTCCATCAAGCCGCTGACAAACAAGACGTTGTCACGCAGTTGTTCGGCGTCCAGACGAAACCGAGGCCCGTGGGCCAGCCAGCGATTCTCAGGATCCTGCTGATGCAATTCCTCGCCGATTTGCGAATGCTGGCGAAAGGTGGCCGAGTTCAACAGAAGACGATACAGCTCTTTTACGTCCCAACCATGCGTGCGAAAATGGACGGCCAGCCAGTCGAGTAATTCCGGGTGACTGGGCAGATCGCCGCGCGTTCCAAAATCGTCGCTTGTTTTCACGAGGCCCGTTCCAAATAGCTGCTGCCAGATCCGATTGACGGTCACTCGTGCGGTCAGCGGATTATCATCTGACAAAAGCCATAGAGCGAGATCCAGTCGATTGGCCCGCTGGCCGGCGGCAATGGGTTGACCGTCGCTGCCTCGCAATGGAGGAAACTCAGACGGCACATTGGGCTCGACCTTGTCGCCCGGCTTATCGTACTGCCCACGCAGCATTACAAAGGCCTCTCGAGGCTTTTCGAGATCACTGAATGTGAATGTGCCGACGATCGATCCATCAACAGCCTGAGTCGTCTGTTCGGCCACCGCAAAGGCACGGCGAAGATCGGCGGCCGCAGATTCCTGAGACCGCTGAATATACTGCAGCCAGAACCGCAGCAGCTTGTCCTTCAGTTCCACAGAAACATCATCTTTCGGGCCGCCGGTAAGAATCGGGCTGAGCTCCCCGGAGATGCCTCCTGGATTTGCATCTTTGCTGACCGTCCACCACTGCTCAAACGAAGAAAGTGGGTCTTTCGCCGGCGCTGCCTTTCCAATAATACGAACGTCGTCGATCCAGACCTTGCCACCATTCTGAATGAGGGCAATGCTTTTCAGTCGCACGCCTGCCGATGTGCCCATCTTCGCAAATGGCACTGAAAGATGAACCCATTCTCCCGCTTCAGGCACATCGGAGATCCGAGTTTCTGAGTTTCCGCCGCTCAGTTTGGTTTTGTCGCCCCAGACAGCTCGGCGTACCTTGCCATCATCGTATTGCAATGCCAACGCGACTGGCGGATTGAACGGATCGATTCGACACCAGAAGTCGATGCTTCCGTCGACAGTTGTGACCACGGGTATCAGCGCAAGATCGACTGTCAGATCGTACTGGGACCCAAAAGCCAACTCGATGATTCGACGACCTGACTTCGTTCCGAATTCCGGGTCAAGCACCCAGGTTGCCTCATTGCGAGACGTATTCCTGACTCGCGAGCCGAAGGGAAACGTATCGTCAATAACAACATCAGAGAACTCTTTGGCGGGAGTTGCATCCACACTGGATGCTGCGGGATCGGCATAGTCGATCCTGGCAATGGCTTCTTCAAGTTGTTTGCGAGCAGCCGCCTCAGCGGATTGGGCGGTCTGCAAATCGGCCTTCTGTTTTTCGGTCGGAACTTTGATAAAAGGATTCGTGTTGCGAATATTTCCATCCATCGCCGGGTCGGTCGTGGAGTAGAAAAACGCATACATCGAGTAGAAGTCTTTCTGGGTCACCGGATCAAATTTATGATCATGACAGACCGCGCAGCCAGCGGTAAGACCCATCCAGGTCTGCATGGTTGTGCTGGTTCGATCGACAGCGTATCGGTAAAGCCATTCGTCAGCGATCGCTCCACCTTCACTGGTCGTGACATTGCAACGATTGAATCCTGTGGCAATTTTCTGCTCCAGAGTGGGCTCGGGAAGCAAATCTCCGGCAAGCTGCCACGTGGTGAATTTGTCAAACGAAAGATTCTGATTGAATGCCCCGATGACCCAGTCGCGATAGGCCCACATTTCGCGTTCATTATCGAGATGCAATCCATGAGTGTCGGCGTATCGAGCGACATCCAGCCAGTAACGGGCTTGTTCTTCGCCGTAACGCGGTGAGGCCAGAAAGCGATCAACCATTTTCTGATACGCTGCCCCGGAAGTGTCGGTCAGAAACTGGTCAACTTCGGCAACGGTTGGCGGCAGTCCCGTCAGGGTGAAGGCAACTCGACGGATCAGAGTCTCACGATCCGCCTCAGGTCGTGGCGTCAGTTTCTGGTGCTCGAGTTTTTGCAGGATCAAGGCATCGACGGGATTCTTCACCCAATTTGCATTAGCCACTGCGGGCAGTTTCTCCGACGAAGCTGGCTTTTCGAACGCCCAGTGTTTTTGGTACTTCGCCCCCTGTTCGATCCACCGCTTGAGTAGATCCTTTTGAGCCGCCGTGAGTGTCTTCTTTGTCGACGGCGGCGGCATGACAACTTCCGGATCGTCGCTGGTCACGCGGTTCCAGAGCTCGCTGCCGTCAAGGTCGCCCGGCTTGATGGCCACGGCACCATTGTGGTCTGCTGTGGCCCCCTCAAGCGTATCCAGTCGTAATTCGGCCTTGCGATGTTTGCCATCAAAGCCGTGACAATCAAAACAATTCGAGGACAGAATCGGCCTGATGTCGCGATTGAATTCCACGGCATCATCGCCGATCGCCAGTAATGGCGAGCCGAAGAGTGGAAAGAGCAGCAGTAACGCAAATCGATTTGAGGAAGCCATGATATTCTGTCCAGCGGAGAATCGCATGTCGATGAAGTTCCGACGGAAGCAGTCTATGGTACTCCCCGGACGTTAACCAGCCGAGGGGTTCTTCAGCAGCGACAGAATCAGCCGTTTCGAAGCGTGTTTCTTTGGTCGGAAATCCCGCGGCATGAAAAGGGACAAAACACAGCAGACTTCCGGCGAATGTTTTCCCATGAAGGATCACCCGAAACGATGGCAGCCCGGATCAACATCTAGCCTTTGACCGAATGCACTCGGCCGTCTTCCATGTTAATGATTCGATCGGCGAAATCCAGAATTCGGGGGTCATGAGTCACCATCAGAATCGGGCAACCACGATTCCTCGCCAACTCCTGCAGTAGATTGACAACATCGCGACCTGACTGACTATCCAGAGCCGCGGTGGGCTCGTCGGCAAGAATCAGCCTGGGACTTGCAGCGAGGGCTCTGGCGATAGCCACTCGCTGTTTCTGGCCACCGGAAAGTCGAGCGGGATAATAGTCCAGCCGATGCCCCAGTCCAACGTTGGTCAGCAGTTCTTCGGTCAGTCGCGAGGCCTCCTCGACGTGAACCTCGGGATGCAGATGAAACATCAACTGCACATTCTGCCGGGCCGTCATGAACGGCAGGAGATTGTGCTGCTGAAAGATGAACCCGATTTCACGGCGGACGGCAATCAGGTCTTCCGCCGACGCCTGATGGAGTGGACAATTTAAAACATCGAGCTCTCCATCTCGCACTTTACGCAATGCCCCGATCAGCGTCAGCAGTGTTGTCTTGCCGCTGCCACTGGGACCGGTCAGCAGGACAATCTCACCGACGGCGACGTCGAAAGTCACGTCAAACAAAATCTGCTTTTGCAGGTCGCCTTCACCAAATGCAAAGTTGACGTGCCTTGCGGAAATCGCAGGCGGTGCGGCGATATTGATTGGTGACGGAATGTGGTGTGGCATCAGAAGACGTCCGCTGGATCAGCCGTTCGAACCTTGCGAATGGCAATCATCGCCGACAATCCACACATGGCGATCGTCAACAGAAAAACGAAAACCGCTCGCTCGACCGTCATGGAAAACTGCATCTGAATGGCATTCGTGGCGACGCGATAGAGCCCCAGCGCCAGCACAAAGCCCGGCAGGTAACCCAGCAACGCGAGGATCAGCGACTGACTAAGTACGACCACGAGCAGATAGCGATCATTAAACCCCATTGCCTTCATTGTGGCATATTGAGGCAGATGGTTGGTCACTTCGGTGTAGAGGATCTGATAAACAACGACAAAGCCGATGAAAAAACCCACGGCCGCTCCCATTCCAAAGATGAAGTCGATGGGAGCGTTCTCCCGGATGAAGACGATCTCGGCAGCAATCAGTTCATCGCGGGTCAGAATCTTCGCCTCCTTGCCGACGTACTGACGAAGTGATTCCCGCATGGCCAGCGCGTCAGTGCCGGGTTTCAGCCGGACAAAGCCCAGATCCACGGATCCCGGTTTTCGATCAGGAAATAGTCGCAAGAAGTTTGCAGGCGTTGTAAATACGTTGCCATCCGTGTTGATGGAAATACCCACCTCGATGGAGTCGATCAAGCGGACCTTTCGAAGATTCACTTCCACATCCAACGTGTCGTGCTCGGACAGATACTGCTTAATTGGGCCGTAATTCGACCGACTCAGCCCGTCAAACAAAAGCCTGTCGATATCATGGAGCTGCTCCTCAAATCGCTCAATCCCCGGCAGATTCATCATCTTCGCGCCGGGATCGAGGCCGTAAAGACTGACGGGAAATTCCAGCTTATTCCAGGGATTGCGGAGCCTTCCTTGTCCCATATACATTTCAGAAATGGCCAAAACATCGGGATTGGAACCCAGCCGGTACAGCAGCCTTCGCGGAAACTGTGCCGATGCAAAGATCGTCTTCGTGCGAGGACTGACCACGACAAGATCCGCAGTGACTCTGCGAGCAACCGCCACGCTGTTGTCGAGCGCTCCCTGGCGAATGCCCAACTGCACAAGCATCAGCATCACCGCAACAACCACTCCGGCCGCCGCGACGGCAAGTTTGACTTTGTTGTAAGTGAGCTGGCACCAGGCCACAAAAAAAGCAGAGGACATGGAAGCACAAGGGTGTGTGAGTGAAATTGGAACACGGGACACCAAAACAGAACGCAGAATTCGTCGCTGCCACTGATGTCTTTATGCGATCAATGAAGGGCTGACAATGGAAAAGTGGCCCGTTGGCCGGTCGCTGGTGCTGCTGGTGACAAATCGGGATTACCCAATTGGCTACTCCCGGATCTGGACTCCGAGGAATCAAGAAAAATCGTGACTTCGACGCGAGCATTCGACAAGCGAGTCACGGAAGATATCTGCTCAGGATCGAGATCAATTCGCACTTCCACCACTCGCGCGTCCGTATCGCTGACAGGGTCGTTCGTCAGCACAACTTTTCGAGCCACAATATGACCGATGTCGATGATGTGCCCGGTGATTCGTTCATCGGACGAATCGATCCGTACTTCTGCAACCATGCCGGTTTCAAGGATGGAAATGTCCGCTTCGAAGACTTCCGCGACAGCCTGCATCCGCAAAACGTCACCCAGTTCAAGCACTCCGCGATCACTGATCTTTTCGCCCGCATGCGTTTGGATCTTTAAAATTCGCGAAGCAAAGGGAGCCTTCAGAACCGAAGCGTCCGCATCCGCCTGAGCTCGCTCGACCGCTGCCTTTGCGGCCACGATTTCCTTTTCCAACACAGCAACGTCCACCGCGCGCACCTCGCGAAGGCTGGCAAGAAGGCCGCTCGCACGCCGCTGTTCAAGTTGCAGTCTGTCAAATTCCCATTGTCGTTGATCAATCAATTCCGGTGCGATTGCCTGCTTTTCCTTCAATTCCAGAGCCCTCTTGAGATCCTTGGCGGCAAATCGGGATTGCGATTCGGCCAGCAGGACCGCAGCCTGTTGAGCTTCAATTTCTCCGGCCTTCGCACCAGCCTTGGTCTGCAACAATCGCGATTCTGCAGCTTCGAGTTTCGCTTTGGCTTCTTCCAACGCGGCGATACGGCGAGGATGGTTGTCCAGAACCGCCAGGGTGGCCCCGGCTTCAACGTCATCACCTTCCTTGACCATCAACTGATCAACAATCGCGCCTTCGTTTCCGGATTTTGGCGCCAGCTGAAGTATCGATCCAGCGGGCTCAAGACGCCCGAGAGCATGCACCTGAGTACGTTTTGCAGGCTCGACATTCGCCGCCAACGCCGTGGCTTCTGCAGATGTCGCCTGAATGTGATTGTAGTAAGCCCAGCTTCCGAACACTGAAAGCACTATGCCAGTGATCACAAAGTATCGCCAGCGTTTCTGAGGTCGTTGTGTTCCGCCAGTGGAAAGACCGCTCATATCGCCGTCTCCTCAAAGAACAGCGATGTCAATTTTGTAGACTCTGAAAGTTTGCTGGCTTGCATTTGAGCCGCCACTCGGAGTCGCAGTGAATCGCCAACTTGCTGAATCAATGGGTCATCAGAACGAATCAATCCCATGAATTGCCACAGCAGAAGTCCGTCGATCGTCAGCCAGACAAGGATCTGCTCCATCCCTTCACTCGGATCGCTTAAACATCGACTTCTCATTTTGGCTGCCAGATCACGCAACGGCTGCATGGCTCCAGGACTTGTCACTGCAGCGGTCAATGTCGCGACAAAAAAACGGGCCAATACGTCCGACGGATAATCGTCAACCAATTTTGACTTGTCACTCTGCGGAAACAAACAGTCCAGCATACAGCGAGCCCATCGCATTCGAGGCTCAGGATCGTCCACAACACGCCGCATCAACATAGTTTCACATTGTTGACTAAAGTACTCAATGACCCCCCGAACAAGCTCATCTTTGCTGGGAAAGTGGTACATCACGCCGCCCTTAGTGATACCCGCCTCCCGCGCGACGTTCTCCAGGGTCATTGTCAGCAGTCCGTCGCGGCTGGCAATGAGAATAGCAGCCTCGCAAATCTTGTCTTTTGTGATTGTCGTCATCAAATAGACTCCACGCGGTCATCAGTGAGTTGTTTTGAACCACAGATGACACGGATTACTGGGAGAACACGCATCGAATTACCGACCTTGTTATCCGTGAAATCCACGAAATATTCTTGCTCAAAACGTTTGCCAGCAATGAGTGCTGCGCGGCAGACCAAACCATCCAACTCGCCCCGCGAGCATCAGATTGCCCGGAAATACTTCGCAGGTTGATTTACTATACCGCACGGTATGTTTCGATTTAACCCGAATCCAGAACTTTCTGGATTCCCTGCACAATTGGGCCGCATAAATATACATGCGTACATTTATCATAACTCTGGTGAAATAGCGTTCCGTCTGCCAAGGAATGATGGAAAAATGAACTTCCAATTGTGTGCCACTGGCTGGGGCAGAGAAATCCTCCTTGCCGAGTTCCTCATAAGGACGTGAGTGAAGATCGGGACGCATCCTGAACTTTCATTTGACGTTGAGAAGAAGGTTGAGAAGAGCGGGGACACAACACTTTGGTCCGCAGTTGGTTGCTGACGCATCGAACTGATCCTAAAGTACTTCATCGAGTTTCCCCCGGAGTCACGCAATCAGCGGGCCCAAAAAAACTTCCCCCCTTACGGAGTAGTAAGAGCGTGCGTCAAGTGAATCGCTGGATTTTGATTGTTATCGCTTTACTGCAGAGCGTGGCAGGCGTAGAGACAATGGCCCAGGGGCCTTCGAAGGAACTGGCCATCAAGTTGATGTCCCTTCCGCCGCGGCTGAAACGGCCAGAACTTCCGCCGAGCAAGTTTCCGCTCGAGTTTCTGAAGGGCGAACGCATCGGCTTTCTGGGTAATTCATTCGCCGAACGAATGAATCTGTTCGGTCACTTTGAAACCTTGCTGCATACGAGATTTGCTGACAAGGAACTGGTCATCCGCAACTTTGCTCGTCCTGCCGAAGAGGTGGGTATTCAACAGCGGTCTGCCGACTACACAGCACTGGACGATCCCCAGCTCGCGTTTGGAGCGGACACGTACTTCTGCTTTTTCGGCTTCAA
>JANPHT010000237.1:0-5238 GCA_031424595.1 Planctomycetota bacterium | reverse complement strand
AGCAATCTGGTCACGAATTTCGACCGTCACCTTATGATAGCCCACCGTCAGCGGCTCATTGCGGCCGTCTGGCATCGTTACGATCAGCGAGCCCAGCGACTCGTTGTCTGACGTGCCCTCAAAGCCCGTCAACCAGACCGGAGTCGTCGCAACATCCACCAGCGTGTCGTCTCGATCGACGCGAACGATCAACTTGTCCCCCGGCTTAATTTCGCGCCGCCCTTCTCGCGGTGCCATCAGTACGAAGACATTCGCAGCCTTGGTCGTGTTGACAGCATCCGGCGTTTTGACCGCGTCTTGTTTTGGGGACATCGTCTGCAACATGCCCGAGTGCACTCGCGCCTGGGTTTCGTAGATAAACTCCACCAGTGTCGCCGGCCCGAGCGTCATTTCGAGGCCATTCGTCAGCGTCACTTTCACCGCATTCGCGCCGCGGAGCTCGGTGCGAAGCCAATCACCCGGTTGCAGCAAAGTTTCACGACAGACCGGAGTCCATCGTTTCGCCAATGCTGGTCGCAAGACCACAATGCCCTGAGCGTCAGTGATTTTTCCGATGCGGCCATCTTCGGATAGCGATTTCGTCACGGCAAATTTTTCGTCCGCAATCGGAGCGTTCATCGCGACAAACTGCATCTCAACCAGCGGGGGTCCCTGACGTTTTCGTCCGGATTGCCACGCCAGAACCTCGACAAGCTGGAGACTCTTTGCATCGGCCGTGGCTTCGACATCCACCATTCCAACCTTCGTTGGCAGTGCGATGCGGTACACGAGGCAGTCACGACCTGCTCGCGAGGTTTGTTCGACGGGCTTCGCTTTCAACAGCGACGACGTGTCCGTCAGTCCCACGTCGAGCAGTCCGAACAGATCGATCTGATTCTGAGGCCCGACGTACCATGGCGAATCTGATTCCGTCGACGTTTGAGCGGACTCGTCAATTGACCACAATCGCGAACCCGACGCGATCTGATACGTCTGAGGTGACTCTTCACGACGCAGCAGTCCCGGCGTCTTAATCCAGACATCTGCCGACCTGCCGTTCTTGTTGAGCTTCAACTGCATCGAACTCGTTCGCTGCATTTCAGCCAGCACTGACGAAAACGGCGTAGTGCTCAACGCCGAAGTCGAAGGCGCGAGACTCAGCCACAACAAAACGGCCGAAGCGGTCGCAATCAGTCCCGCGATTCCGCGCGAAGCCAACAGTATCATCATCGGATTTCTCCTCTTCTGGTTCTTCGTATCGGGTTTCGTCGTCCCTGTTTCACTTTCCCTCCGGGCGGGTCGCGTGGAACGAGCGGAGAGTGCCTGCAACCACTGATCATCAGCCTGATCCTCGGCGTGATCATAAGCCTGATTAATTATTTGGGCTTCATCCTGCGCAGGGGACGTCACATTCGGGCTTCCGGCTTCATCAAACATCGCCGCAGCCTTCTGCCGAAGCTGTTCAAGAAACGCGGCATCTGGAACGGGAGCGTCGTTCGCGTCGCTGTTCAATGTTCTCAGCAGAGCCGCGATTTTGTTTTCATCACGATCGGGTGTTGTCTCGCTTGTCATAGCATCCGGGCTCCTTGATCAGAGCCAACGAGAAGTTCAAAAGCCGCGCGAAACTCACGCCGCGCACGGGCCAGTCGGGATTTGGTGGCTTCGACAGAACTGCCGGACTGAGTGGCCAGTACTTCCAGACTGCTTTCGTCCAGATATTTCGACGTCAGCAACATCGCATAGTCGGTCGACAATTCCGCCAGGACTCGGCGAACCAGATCGGCGACGTCGCGATGGTCTTCCATCTCGGTGATCGATTCGCCGAACAATAAACCGACAACATCGATCTTTCCACTTTCCGCCAGAGTCTTCCATCGGTTCGCTCGCTCAGCTTTGCGCCAGTAGTTCGATGTCTGCCGATGAACGATCCCTGTCAGCCAGCTCCACAATGTGCCCTGTTCCGGATCAAACCGTCGAGCCGCTCCCGCCGCGGCCAGAAATATGTCCTGAACCACATCAGCCACGCCGGCGGAATCTGTACCAATCAGCCGAGCGGTGAGATTCCAAACCGCTACGGAGTAGTGTTCGTAAAGCGCAGCCCAAGCCTCCCGGTCCCCTGCCTGCAACCGGTGTCCAACGTCAAGTTGTTCCTCAGGACTGAGCACTCGTGGAGCTCACAGTTAGCGAAAAAGTCTCTGCCCGGAACATTGGCGCATGGCCCACAGCGGGTGTCGCAGATTCTCACGGAATCTATACTATTCCCCAAAACATGGCCAAATTGCCTACCGGAATTGAGGAAACGCCAATTCAGGTCAGCCAATGAGCTTGAGCGATGGTAGAATCGTGGAACGAGTTGCGTGGTGCAAACTCCGCAAACATTGGAGTATGAGGTAAGACTTAGGGACAGAGAGTCACAGAAGTCAAGGCTTTCGCGAGGACAATGTGAATGGATCGA
Source organism: Planctomycetota bacterium (assembly GCA_031424595.1). Taxonomy (GTDB): domain Bacteria; phylum Planctomycetota; class Planctomycetia; order Planctomycetales; family Planctomycetaceae; genus SXXK01. Next base: position 2,804 of record JANPHT010000237.1, on the reverse strand, counting down.
CCTGGAACACGAAGATTGCAACAAACGCGTGGTGACGATTCACGATGTCGAAACGGAATGTCGGGATTCAGCTTCATCGTCGGCAGCGTACTTTGGCTGCTCGTACTGGTCGCTGTCTGGAAAGTGGTGACTCAGGAAAAGTCTGCCAGCGAAAATCCAGAGACCGGAGTGCAACTCGCCGATGAGGAGACAGTGGAGGCGAAGCCTAGTTCTGCGGTCATCAGCTTTCCCAGTCGTGAACTTCCTGAGTTTTCCTTCTCTGAATGCATGGGGGGAACTGTCAGCCGGGAAAGTCTAAAAGGCAAGCGATGGCTGGCGAGTTTCGTGTTCACTCGCTGCGTGGAAACGTGCCCGATGATTACTCGGAACGTTTCTGAACTCCATACACGAGTCGCCAGGAGTAACCCGGATTTTCAGTTCGTTACGTTTTCTGTGGATTCCAGCTTCGACACAGCAGAAGTGTTGAAGTCATACAGCGAAACATTTCAAGCCGATCATCAACGGTGGAAGTTTCTGACAGGTGAGGAGAATGAAATACACGATCTGATTCGTCGTGGCTTTGCTCAGTTTGTTCAAACCAATCTGGGAGAAATGCGAAAGCCGGGATTCGAAGTCGCTCATTCTAACCGCGCTGTTCTGGTGAACGAAAACGGAGTACCTGTCGCCACATATCTGATGACGGATCCGGAGCACGTTGTACGACTGCGACGAGTCATCGAAGGCAAGGATGATTTTCCTGAGCCGGGCCCAGCACTGACACTCACTCCGGGTGACGGCGAGAATCCGACTGTGCCACTCAACCTCGTTCCAGTCGACGATTCCAATACGTTGTCTGATTCTCCGACTGTCGATACCAAGACCGGCAAACCGGCAGATTCTGATCAGCCAACAGACTCAAACAATCCTGAAGCAAATCAATCATCTGTACCTGAGCCAGCCGAAAAGCCTGAAACGTCTCAAAATGTGGTCGCGTCAGCCGAATCACGAAACGAAAAAATTGAACAGAACCTGCCGTTGTGGGTGTCTCGACTGCCTGCCGTCAATGCGTGCTTGAATTCTCTTTGTACCTTATTGTTGATCTCAGGCTTCGTGGCAATTAAATCGGGAAAGCAAAACGTTCACAGAAACCTGATGATTTTAGCATTTCTGGTTTCGGTCGTTTTTCTGGGTTGCTACGTGACCTATCATCAGGCGCTGCATAGATTTACAGGCGAACGAGGTCGAGCCTTCGTCGGCTCTGCAACTGCGGCAATGGTTTACCGCAGTATTCTGATTCCTCACGTCATTCTCGCCGTGTTTGTGCCAATTCTCGCTATTCGCGTTTTTGTGCATGCGTGGCGAAAACGGTGGCCAGAACATCGTCGCCTCGCAAGAATCACTTTGCCGATCTGGTTGTTTGTGTCGATCACAGGTGTTGTCATTTACTGGATGCTGTACCATTGGCCTTGGCGGGGAATGGCGGCGAGTGGAGCGTTGACAGCTTGAGACGGCTTGAGATAACTTGAGATAACTTGAGACGGCTCAAACTTTCAATTTCTGATTTGGCATGGATCGTTTCTGTTTGAGGTGTGCTGTGAAAAACGCTTTTCGAACCATTCTCGCGGCGATGGCGTTCCTTGCTGCGTGTGGATTGTCACCCATGGCCGCTACGCAACTTCAGGCCTGCCCCAGTTGCAAAAATGCCAACGAAACAGATTCGCTCCGTCCTCGTGCCTACATGTACAGCATCCTTTTCATGCTCGGAATGCCGGCCACCGTGTTCGCAAGCTTTGGCATTGCCTTCTATCGAATGTCTCGTCGAGCAGCACTGGAGCAACAGGAACTAATGGATTCCGACACAACCAACGTGTCAGAGCCCGACGTCAATGAAAACAGCGTCACTGAAAACTGACGTCACTGAAAACTGAGCGAACTCAACAGGAAGCAGGAAGTACCTTCGCTCTGCAGGGCCAGTGTGGCAATGTGGCAATCTGCCGGAGAGGAACTCCCTCGGCAGTCTTTGTTGGCTGGTGGATGCGGCGGTAGCCAGCTCCCGTCAGCTAAACAGCTTGAGATTCTGCATGTGACTTTTTCAGGTTCCACGACAGACACCCTGATCAGGATTCTTTTTTTTCAGCCTCCAGACAAGGCAGGATTTGTCGATTGAGCCACCCAGGATTCACAAACGAGGTGTAATTTTCTACGCAGGCTGCTTGTGGTGATTGGAAACTGCGTACACAATTCTTCTCGCTCTCCTGCCTGCATTACCCCGCCCTTTGTCGCAATTCTTCGTGAAGGTGGCTGCATGTCAACTTACCGACACTCCGTTCCGCTGTTGCTTGTCTGCGGCCTGACTTCACTGCTCATTCTGAGTTCTTCACCATGTGCATGCGGCCAGGAATCCACGCCAACGGTCACCGCTGCGCAACCAACAGTCGCTGCGCAACCAGCCGCCGCTGTGCAACCAGCCGCCGATTCGAAGCCCGACGCATCTGAGAAAAAGGAGGACGCTGCACTCAAGGAGGGGCATTCGAGCCATGGCGAAGTCTTTAATGAAGGGCCTCGCCAGGCGGCCTATCTGATGAACGGCGTCGGAAACGTGCGATTTCCAGTCACAACAACAGTGGATGATGCGCGCAGGTTTGTTGAACAGGGAGTCGCTCAATTGCATGGCTTCTGGTACTTCGAATCAGAACGCTCCTTCCGACAGGCCGCGATGCTGGACCCCGAATGTGCGTCGGCCTACTGGGGTATGGCCATGTCCAATCGCGGAAACGCAAAGCGAGCTCAGGGATTCATTGCCGAAGCGGTCAAGCGAAAAGACA
>JANPHT010000236.1:0-9844 GCA_031424595.1 Planctomycetota bacterium | reverse complement strand
CAACAAATCTATCTGAACCGCTCCTGAGTTCTTTTGAAAGCCTCTGTCATGCCGTTTCGAACAACAGGGAAGTATGATCTGGTCATCTGCGACATTGACGGCTGCTTGTCGCCTGAGTCGCACGCACCGATCAACGGTCCAGCCCTTTCAGCAATTGCTGAGCATAATCGTCAGGCGATTCAGAACCGCGATCGTCCAGTCGTCACACTGTGCAGTGGCAGACCGATTGGATTTGTTGAGTGTCTTTCCCGCCTGATCCACAACACATTGATTCCCTGCATTGGCGAAAACGGCGTTTGGATCTGGCGACCTGCTGACAACTCGTTTCAGTGCGAGCCAGCCATCACTGAGGAACATCTTGAGGTGGTCCACGAAGCTCGAAAGCTCATCAGGTCGCTCTATCACGCACGTGGCGTCATTCAACAGCCGGGAAAATCCGCCTCTGTCGCTCTGTACCATCCCGATACGGAATACCTTCGTTCTATCTTCCCGGCGATCGCTGATGAGTTTCAAAAACGAGACTGGCCAATTCGAGTCTCGATGACGTGGCTCTACATCAACTGTGACCTGCAACACGTCAACAAAGGAACTGCCATTGATCGCTTGCTGGCTGAGACCGGCATTGATCCTGAACGAACAGCAGGAATCGGCGATACGATGGGAGACCGGTTCATCGCTGAGCGTGTTTCATGGTTTGGTTGCCCGGCGAACGCTGAAGCGGAAATCAAGAAGTCAGCAGCCTATGTGTCGCCGCATCAGGAAGTTGAAGGTGTGCTGGACATTCTGGATCGGTTGTCTCAGTGACGCTGATGGTACAATGATTTTCCGTCAAAGTGATGATTCAGGATTCACTGCGAAGAACTGAATTGTGTGGGATGCAACTGCATCAACGTGAAAAAAACGGGGCAGACAATGATTCTGAAGGAGCACGAAACGATTGTCCGGCAAATCGTGGATGAATCGAATCACGAACCAAAGGAGGCAGGCAAGAGCCGTGTCCTCATGGAATGGCGTTCGAAGCTGGAAAAGGAACCGCCACATATGCGGCTCCACCAGATTGACGAAATCGTGCGAGAAGTCCGGCGAAGACTCGGAACGGCCCCTTGATGCTGGCGGGACATACTGCTAACCGGCGTCCCACTCAAGTGAACCAAAAGGCCAATGTCAGCAGCCAGAAGCGGTGAAGAGTCATTTATGTCTTACCAACTTTCGGCTCGAGAATCGGCCAGCGGAAACCCATTGAAGCGACAAAGAAGCGGCTGAAAAACGGAAACTTATGAGTAACACCAGTATTGCCACCGTGATCTACTTGACCTCTGTCTTCGTCATGAGCCTTGTGTGCTTTTCCACCTACGGCTGGGACAAGCAGCGTGCGAAAAACGGCGGTCGTCGTGTATCCGAACGCACCCTGCAACTTTTGGCTTTCTTCGGTGGCTGGCCCGGTGCGTTGATCGGGCAACGACTGTTTCGACACAAGACCGAAAAGCTTTCTTTCTTAGCTGTGTTTTGGCTTATCGTCGTACTTCACGTCACGGTTGTTGGCTCAGCTGTGTATGTAGCTTTCCGTTGAATTGAATCGGAGCCACCAGATCGAATCTCAGAGTAATCGAAGATTTCACCAGATCCGCTCCTTCGGAATTTCGATCCCCCAGTCGTCCATCACAAATTTTGGAACAACTCGAAAGCTGGCACGTCCATCCGCCCATTGAATCATCTCTTTTGTTTTAGCCACTTCTGTACAAAGTTTGCTTGGATGTGGCGTGATTCCGACACGTCCACGATCAAGTCGATCTGAGTCCCAGCAAGTTTGAATCGTGATGTCGGGATGAGTCCGTTCGTGCGTATGTCCTTCACAGGCACGATACAGCAGGTTGAATTCGTGGTCTGAAACCTCGAACAATCTGCCACGAACTTCAGCAGCGAAATCAGCACCACGCAGACCATGATCAGCATCAGTGCATTCGTTGATCCGGCGTGAATCATGGAAAACTGCGATCAGCGAAACCACCGTCACATTGGCTTCCGTGAATTTGGACAGACGAAGTCCGTTTTCCCGAACACGTGCCCAATGAGAAACACCATGATCGCCGTGAATCGGCAAGGCATAGTCTTCCAGAATTTCATGAATGATTACTTTCAGATTCACGATTTCACTTTGCCGGTCTGGTATGCCATGTATGGTCTTCATTCGGGAACTTCAATGTGAGGGCTGAGCTTTTCGAACAACAGATCGATCAGATCCGGGTCCATGAGTTCGTAGTCGTCGGGGATATTCAGGCATACAACTTCTTTACCTGCAAGACTGTCCCCGAACTTCTCTTCAAGCCGACGCCGGTGCTTCTTCTCCATTACGAAGATCATGTCTGCCCACCCAATGTGCCCCGCCGTAACCTTGATGCGAGCATCCTTTTCCGTACCTGCCGATCTCACATCGTACCCGTTGACACCGTTTAAGATTCGCTCCGCTGTCAGGCTTCTCCATTTGTTTTTGCTGCAAACGAACAGAAGTTTTGTCGGTCTGGAGTCATTGTCGGGCAATTTGAACGCTTCAATGAACGTCTCTGGTTCCTGAGCACCAGACAGAGTGATCGTATTATTGATGATGAAGAAGGGCACGCCGGTTACGTCATGTCGTCGAGCCAATTCGCCAGCTTTCTCTATGACATCCATTCCCTGATCACTGTTCAACATGGTTTCTACGGCTTGCCGTTCCAGACCAGCTTCAGAAACTACGTCAATGAGCGTGTGCTGATTGCCAATGTTCTTACCTTCTATGAAGTAAGTTCGGAACAGTGCCTCAACAACCGCATCCTGACAGCCATGTTGCTCAGCAAGCCAGATAAGGCAGTGAGCATCAACAGTGTTTGGCGTGCGTTCAATCTTATCGAATGCGAAGTCGATTCCTTCTGACTTACCGACAGCAAGGACTGTTGCATCCAGTTCTAGTGATCGCTCCCAGCTACCAAATTTTCTGGTGCGATATACTTTGCGACTGATGCCTTCCTTTGGCATCGTCGGGTTCAATTGAAAAGGATGCCAATGAACTTGGAATTCGTGCTGACCATCCTGAGCAGCAATACTCTTTTCGAGCCGCCGTTTGCCAATAAAGCACCAAGGGCAGATCACATCAGAAATCACATCAACAACCAGCTTCATGGCATATCCCTGTTCATCGGTAAAAGTCGATCCAGTTTACCGTGATTGACTTCGGACTGTCTTCAAACAGAGCTTTGGGCAACTGGATTTCAAAATAGCCGTCCTTCAGTGGCGTGGTTGTTGCCTGTTTTCCATCATTACCGAACATGCGAATTTCCGTCCAGTATGGACTCTTTGAATCCAATGGAGAGACTTCTTTGCCATCTTTCCAGAGCCGCACATTGCCATCCTGACTCGACACCGAAGCTTCCAGCGTAACCTTACCATTGGAAACGTTGAAGTTCTCCATCCCATTCAAGTGCAGTCGCAACATCACGATGTCAGCCCAAGTTCCATGTGTCCGTTCGATGACGGTCTGACTAATGCCGAATGGACTGTGGACTGAAAAGATGTTCTTGTCCCTTTCGACTTTGACATCCACTTTGTCATTGTCACGCTTTGTCGAGATCTTGAACTGAGGTTCGTCCACAGGATTTGTGCAGCCGGTGCTCAACACGCAGACCATCACAGCGACAATTACCAGATGTTCCAACATGGCGATCATTGGGTTGAGATCTTTCTGAACGTCAGATTGAGTCGTTCCCCGACCCTCAGCTTCGTCTTTGGTACTTCGTGTTGCCAAAACTGCGGCATTGTCCCAGCCATGATGATTATCCGATGAGAGCAAACTTAGCGAGATGTAAGGCGCAGAGTTTATTGTCCGTTGGTTCGGGACCAACACGGATATCCCTGAAACAAGGCTGACCGAAGAGCCATTGGCCGGCAGCCGTGAACGGCTCACCATGGCTATGACCTCGGCTCGCATGGGAACTTACGAGTGGAACCCGGTATCGGACCGCGTTCTGTGGGATGAACAGCATCTCACAATTACCGGATTTAAAAAATCGAAATGGCGGGTACGGATTTTCTGGCGTTGGTCCATCCGGATGATGTGGAATCAAACCGACTGGCGATCGAGCGGACCATCAATGGCGAGTGTGACTATGACACCGAGTTTCGGATCATTCGTCCGGACGGTTAGTTCCGCTGACTGGCGGCTCGCGGAAAGACTGTACCGGCAACTGAAAGTCGCTCACTGCGTTTTGTCGGGATGAACTGGGATATCACAGAGAAGAACGAGATTGAAAGAGGTTGGCGACATTTCCGGAGTGAAGCGGATTGATGCGACAGCATCCATGGAGCACAAAGGCAAAGCAATCGTTACCTACTATCGACTGAATTGCCACGTTCTGATCATCGACGATCGCTGGGACGTGCGTTTTCTCTCGCGACGCCTTTTGACAAAAGCGAAGGGCTACGGTAACAGAGGTTGAAAACGGGCTTGAGGTCATCGAATTTGTAAAGGGTGCGACACAGGCCGGCACGGAATTCGATCTCGTTCTCCGCGATATGTTGGTGCCTCGGATCGACGGTTATCAGACAGCAACGATCCTGCGTCAATCGGGATTTTCCAAATCGATTATTGCACTCACTGCTGATGCGATGCATGGTGATATGAAACACTGCCCTGAATATGGCTGCGATGATTATCTCAGTAAACCCATCGACTCCGATACATTGCTGGAGACGGTGCTCAAACACACGCAGATTCCGCCAAGCGGCGTGTAGCTTGCGATTGTGACAGTCGAAACTCGGCCGTGGACGGAGCGGTCCCAAGTCACAACGGAGACGGCAAAAGAAAGAGTGGACCGCGACAGGGCGTCGCAGTCCACTCGCTAAGCAATCTCATGAAGTTCGCTGGAAAGGTTTTATGGGGCATGTAAACGTGCGTCCCTCTTGCCAGTGGGTTCAATCATCGTTGGTGATGACGCCCACTGCTCGGCGATCGCTGATGGTCGCGTTCACAGGTGACGACAGATTCACTGCGAAGCGTTCATCTCCTTCCAGAATGTAGTCGCCCAGAATGGAGATCGTGAATGTTCGAGTTCGAACTCCTGCTGCAAATGTTAAAGTGCCGGAGGCCCTTGTGTAATCCTTTCCCGCCAGAGCGGTTCCGTCAGCCGTCACGTAATTGACCGATACGGCAGACGAGGACGCTGCCGAAAGTCTCACTGTGAAGGTCACCAAGCGGGTGCCGGTATCCCCCTCAACAACGTTGACGTCCGTGATGGAGATCGCCGGAAGATCGTCGTTGACAATGACTGCCACGGCTCGGGAGTCGCTGATTGTGGCGTTCATCGGTGCGGCGAGATTGAGAGCGAATCGTTCATCACCTTCAATCATCGTATCCCCGGTGACAACTACGGACACTGTTTGAGTCTTAACGCCAACCGGGAATGTCAGAAGTCCGGCTTTCGCGGTGTAGTCCGAACCTGCGATCGCGGTCCCGTTCGCTGTGGCATAGGACACCGTCACAGGCGACGTCCCAGCGGCTGACAACGAAACGGTGAACGTGGCCAATTTGGTGCCGGAGTTTCCTTCCGAAATTCTGATGTCTCCGACGGAGATCGCCGGAATATCGTCATTGACAATGACTGCCACGGCGCGGGAGTCGCTGATCGTGGCGTTCGTCGGTGCTGAGAGATTAATCGCGAATCGTTCGTCGCCTTCGATCTTCGTATCCCCGGCGACAACCACGGACACCATTTGAGTTTTAACGCCGACCGGGAATGTCAGGACTCCGGATTTTGCGGTGTAGTCCGAACCTGCGATCGCGGTCCCGTTCGCGGTGGCATAAGACACCGTCACAGGCGAAGTTCCGACGGCTGACAACGAAACAGTGAACGTGGCCAATTTAGTGCCGGAGTTTCCTTCCGTAAGCGTGATGTCTCCGACAGACACAGTCGGAAAATCGTCATTGACAATGACTGCCACTCCCCGGGAGTCACTCAATGTGGCGTTCATCGGCGCCGCAAGATTAAGGGCGAATCGTTCGTCGCCTTCGATCTTCGTATCCCCGGTGACAACCACAGAGACCGTTTGTGACGATACGCCCGCAGGAAATGTCAGAACTCCGGCTTTTGCGGTGTAGTCCGACCCTGCGATCGCGGTCCCGTTCGCTGTGGCATAGGACACGGTGATAGGCGATGTCCCGGGTTCTGACAACGAAACCGTGAATGTCGCCACTTTGGTGCCTGAATTGCCTTCCGTCACTGTCGGATCTGAGATTGAAATGGTCGGAACAGCTGTTGCCGCCAGCAATTGTCGAGTCTCAAGCGTTTCAGCATTGAGACGTGCCTGATGACGACGCTTGCGCGCAGCAAGCGATGGAAAAAGATGAGACGAATACCAACCCGGGATTCTGTTCAATAAAGAAACCATTCTAGTACCTCCTCGAAACCAAAGAAATGAGTCAGGAACGTTTGGCTTCAAAACAACACGACGTTGCTTGATGCCACACTAAAATCTCCCGACAGTGACCTCACGCATGATTGAGCCTCCGGCTCGTCACCTTACGCAACGCACTTGTTGGGAGAGATAGATTTTCTTCGCTTTGCAAGTGCTGTACCAGGAAGACTCTGATGTCCCAGCTCCCGCCTTTTAAAGTCGCGATTTTCCAGATTTCGAAATCCGAAACGTAAGTGAGGGATTGAGCCGTGGCTGTTCAGCTGCGTGCCCAAAAATTCCTCGCTGACGCGTCCGCTTGTGATAATTCCATTATTCTTCCAGGTATTGATCACGGCTGAAGCCAAAGCATGTGCTCTGGCAGAGGCAACACAATGCGGTCCTTGCGGCTCACGATTGCGATTGGCGCCGCACTGCGGGCTCGCGGTCGGCTGTTCTCAGACCGATTTGGGCGGTCATCAACCAGTCTCAAACGACACACCGCCAAGAACCCGTTTAAAATCGCGTGTTGGGACGTTGGCATCCCGTTTGCTTGGCGGTCGGGAGTCGATGGTTCAGCAGTCAGCGGAGTGATTGCGTTCCAGAGTAACCCGACAAGTAGGAACATCGCAATCTGGAGGATGCCCCATGCCCCGACTTTTTGAACTTCAGCGAACAGTCAAACCACAGAACCGAACCGTGGAAACGAGGCTCGACATCAACGTTGGCGAAGAATCCCTGGTTATTGACGAGAGGTCACGCCAATCGAGCGTCTTTGTGGTCGAAGAAAAGTTAAATCGGCTGACGCCGACTGGGTTTAGACCTTATGTCTCAACAACTTTTCAGCACTGATCTCCTTAATCCTTCATCAGTGTGTTATTCGTCGGGCTAAAGCTCCCTCTGGAGGCCGGAAAGGCCTGATCGCAGAGTCATGGCAATTGCAGATCCTGTTGAATCGCTGTCAATCGATTTCACGGTAAACCCTGACACTGCTTCGCCGCTCGGGGCATTGCAACTGGAAGCTCATGCGCGGCGGATGGCTCAGGAAATGGTGGTTGTGGATTCTGTTCGCGACCGAAGCCTCATGTTTCGCAAGGCGTTTGAAGCCGATGTACGCGTCATCGATAAAGCTTACAACCTGTCGGTGGGCTGGGAGAATCCCAGGGATGCCTGTGTTCCCATCGCGGTCTGGTTGCTTGACAATTTCTACGTCGTGCAGGAACAGATTCGAGATATTCGAGAGCATTTACCTGCCGCCTTCTTTCGCGAGTTGCCAAAACTGGCGGATGGAGTGGCTCGAGTCCACAGGGTCGCGCGGGAGCTGATTTCGCACTGCGACAACGCACTGGACGAGGACTTAATCGTACGCTTTGTGGATCAGTTTCAGCTCAATGCTGAACTGACCATCGGCGAGACGTGGGCATGTCCCGTGATGTTGCGGCTGGTGCTCATCGAAAACCTCAGCTCAATATGTTCACAACTGGTCCATGAGTACAGATCACTACGGCAAGTGGAGATTATTCTGGCGACATGGGAACGTGAAGCACGTTTCCATTTCAACGATGGATCCAGTCTCCAATGCGCGCCGACTGTGATTGCGTTGGATGAACTTCTGCGAGATCGCGGCAGTGAGTACGCGGATGCGAAGATGTCACTCGATCGCCATCTGAAGTCGCTGGGCTGGAGTCTGGGTGAGCTGCGAAAACTTGAGCAGCATCGGTTGGCTGCGAACCAGGTTTCCATTGGCAACATTATCACCAGCATGCGATTGCTGACCTCGCTGGACTGGGTAAGTTTTTTCGAACGCACAAATCGCAGCGAACGAGTTTTGCGGCTTGATCCGGTACAGATTTATGAACAGATGGATTTTGCAAGTCGCAATCGCTACCGCAGCGCCATCGAAGAATTGGCAAAACAGTCTACACACTCCGAGACTGAAGTCGCTCAACACGCACTGCGTCTCGCACGCATCGTATCGACTCAGGAATCCAACGCCGTCGACTCGACAATGGATAAAGTCGATAAAATTGCTGGCCACATTGGGTACTGGCTGGTCGATGATGGGCGACTGCAGATTGAGAAGATCATCCAGTCTCGCCCGAAACTCAAGCAGCGTCTCCATCTTTATTTTCGGCGACATCCCCGTCTCACCTATTTCGGGACGCTCGCGGTTCTTGGCACGACAATCGCCGGGTTAGCAGCTGGCACAGCCATCGGTACGTCCGCAGCATTCGGTGGCACTGTGGTACTTCTGTTGCTGGCAGTCTTGCCGATGTCTGAAATCGCTCTGCACATACTGAACAATCTCGTCACCCAAACAATCAGCGTCCATTTGCTGCCAAAGTTGGAATTCCGCAATGGAGTCAGTCGGGAGTTTCCAACATTCATTGTCGTGCCGTCGATGTTGACCAGCCTCCGCGAAGTGCGGTCCTTACTCGCTAAACTGGAAAATCACTACCTCGCCAATTCAGAACCCACCTTTCTGTTTGCCTTGCTGAGTGACTTTGCCGATGCACCGCGGGAGACGATCGACGATGACGCTGCAATTCTTCAGGCCGCTGTCGACGGCATTGAACGATTGAATCTGCGGTACGCGACTTCTGACTCGTCGCCTTTCTACTTGTTCCATCGTCAGCGTCGCTGGAATACGTCTGAGAATACCTGGATGGGATGGGAACGCAAACGTGGCAAGCTCATGGAGTTTGGTGAGATGCTCGCAGGTAGCGAGAAAACATCGTACACCGTGAAAATTGGCGATCTTTCGCGACTTTCAGCGTTTCGCAGTGAAACAAACAGACCGTTTGTGATCACTCTGGACTCGGATACAATTCTGCCTCGCGGAGCGGCACGCAAGCTGGTCGGAACGTTGGCGCATCCGCTGAATCGTCCGATCACGCGATCTGGAGAATCCGGACGTTGTGTCGCGCGTGGCTATTCCATTTTGCAGCCTCGCGTGAGTATCCACTTGGGTGACACTCAAAAGTCACGCTATCTGCGAGTTCACGCGGCGAATCCCGGCATTGATCCTTACGCCTCTGCCGCATCGGATGTCTACCAGGATCTTTTTGCAGAAGGGAGTTTCACGGGCAAAGGAATCTACGATCTGCGAACATTCGAAAGCACACTGGCAAATCGGTTTCCGGAAAACAGGATTCTGTCTCACGACCTGATCGAGGGCTGTCACGCACGAGTCGCTTTGGTGAGCGATATTGAAGTCTTCGATGGATTTCCATCTCGCTATGATGCTGACGCCCGACGACAACATCGCTGGGTTCGTGGTGATTGGCAGATTAGTTCCTGGTTGCTGCCGACGGTTGCGACGGCGGACGGCACGACTTCGAATCCGCTTTCAACGCTGTCCCGTTGGAAGATTCTGGACAACCTGCGACGAAGTCTGGTCTCGCCCGCTTTGTTTGCGTTTCTG
>JANPHT010000235.1:0-5188 GCA_031424595.1 Planctomycetota bacterium | reverse complement strand
GGCGAATTGGGATTGGCCTTCACGTAGCGTTTGCGAGCGGACTCAAGTTCCGTGATGTCAGCAAGATCGTGCTGGGTCACGTGAGGAATGGTGACCCACGCCGTGTGCAGGTTCGCCGCAGCAACTCGGAAGATCTTGCTCATCGCCACTTTTTCGACGGGACCATATTTTGTGAAATCCGGAAGGGGCTGAGGCTGAACCATGCCATAACCGGGGCCCGCAGCCGCTGCCGGGACTGCAGGTTGAGCCATGCGATCGCGAACGAACGCCTCAACGTCTTCGATCGTGATTCGCCCGCCAGCCGCTGAACCCTTAACAAGCTTCAGATTGACGCCCAGTTTGCGAGCCAATCGACGGGTTGCCGGACCAGCAGGGGCCGGTGGTCCTTCGCTCTTTGTTCCAGCCAATGCCGGAGTTAACGTCGATATCGTTGCGGCAGTGGGGTTCGGAGCAGTCAGCGACGCTGGTGCGGCAGTCGTCGAGACAGCACTCGGGGCCACGGTCGGAGCTTTTGCCGCAGAAACAGCAGTTCCGGAGACCGTGCTAATCGTCAGTAGTCTTTCACCGATTGGAATTGTCGTGCCGGGTTTCACATGGACTGCGGTAATCGTTCCTGCATGTGGACAGGTGATTTCAGCGACCGCTTTGTCCGTCTCCACTTCGAAAACCACAGCGCCGCTGGCGATGGTGTCTCCGACTTTGACAACCACGGAAGCCACATCAACTTTGGTCACACCTTCCGAAACTTCAGGAAGTCGGAAATCAACAGTGCCACCGCTGGACGCAGTCACTACTGGCAACGCAGCCGAAGCAGTCACTGCAGCGGCAGGGGCAGCGGCAGCCACGGCTGTGGCCTGCGGTGAGGCCGGTTTCGCGGCCGCAATCGGCGTGGGTGCTCCACTCACTTCAATCAATAAAATGGGTTGACCAATAGAAACTTTGTCTCCTGACTTAATCAGGACCTTAGAAATCCGGCCGGCGTGTGGGCACGTGATTTCCGCAACAGCCTTATCCGTTTCCACTTCACAAATAATCGCACCCGAATCGATGACGTCGCCTTCTTTGACTCGCACTTCTGCGACGTCAACGGAGGTCACACCTTCAGACACTTCCGGCAGTTTGAATTCGAGGGACATAGAGGAGTTTTCGGTTTTCAGTGTTCAGTTTTCAGTTTTCAGTGAATCACAAACGGCTTAGTCTGAAGTCAAAACCTGAGACTTCAGGTTGAAGTCTCAGGTTGAAGTCTCAGGTTTCAACACGCATCAGGCATTAAGGGGATTGACCTTTTCTGCATCAATCTCCAGTTGCTTCAACACGTCTGGCAGTTTTGACGCGTCATAGGCACCCATGCGAGCCAGGCCTCGCAATGTCGCATAGGCAGTGCATTCGCCGTCGATCTGGAAATGTCGACGAAGTTCCAGACGAGTTTCGCTGCGACCAAACCCGTCTGTTCCAAGAACAATGTACTCGCCAGGAATCCACTCACGAATCTGGTCGGCGACCAGACGAACATTGTCGCTGGTCGAAATGAAGGGCCCTGTCACACCGTCCAGAAGTTGCTCCAGGTAGCTTCGGCGAGGAGCGTGGCCTGGATGTAGATCGTTCCAATGCTGACAGTCCATCGCGTCACGACGCAGTTCGCTGTAGCTGGTGACGCTCCACACATCGCAGCCGATACTGAATTTGTCCTTCAGGATTTGCTGAGCGCGAATGGCTTCTCGCAGAATTGTTCCACTGCCAAACAACTGCGGTCGATGACGCTGACCGTCGCCGCTGTCAGTGGAACTGTAGCGATACATACCTTTGATGATGCCTTCCGCAACGTCACCACCAGCAGGCATCGGAGGATGCTCATAGGCTTCGTTATACACGGAAAGGTAATAGAAGATTTCTTCCCCTTCGGCATACATGCGACGAAGACCGTCCTGAACAATCACCGCCAACTCATAACCCCAGGCCGGGTCATAGGATCGTAAGCTTGGCACAGTCGTCGCCATCAATTGACTATGACCGTCTTCGTGCTGCAATCCTTCGCCGTTCAGGGTCGTTCTTCCGGACGTGCCACCACAAAGGAAACCCTTGCAGCGAGTATCAGCCGCACACCAGATCAAATCGCCGACTCGCTGAAATCCGAACATGGAATAGTAGACATAGAAGGGCACCATATTCATGCCGAGATTTGCATAGGCCGATGCCGCCGCAATAAACGATCCCATTGCTCCCGCTTCGTTGATGCCTTCCTCAAGAAGCTGGCCGTTGCGGGCTTCCTTGTAGTACATCGTACTGTTGGCATCGACTGGCTCGTAAAGCTGTCCTTTGCTGGAGTAGATGCCGCAAAGTGAAAAGAGACCTTCCATGCCAAACGTGCGAGCTTCGTCGGGAATGATCGGCACGACTCGCGGACCGATTGCTTTGTGACGAACCAAGCCACGAATGATCGCACCCAGTGCAAAAGTCGTTGATCCTTCGCCACCTTCACTGCCTGGCAACAGGACTTTCGCGGCAAAGATTTTGTCGTCCAACGCAGGAACGTCCAGCTTTTCTGCGCAGGGCTGTCGCTCGGGAACGAACCCACCCAATGCCGCACGACGCTGCATCAGATACTTCATTTCAGCGCTCTCGGGCTCAGGCTTGTAAAACGGCAGTTTGGCGATTTCGGCGTCGCTGACCGGAATGTTGAATCGCGTGCGAAACGCCTTCAATTCATCTTCGGCAATCTTCTTCTGATTGTGGGCGACGTTTTTGCCTTCTCCAGCTTCCCCCAAACCATATCCTTTGACGGTCTTTGCGAGAATCACCGTCGGAGCCCCCTTGTGATTGACGGCGGCATGATAAGCCGCGTACACCTTTTCCGGATCGTGGCCCCCACGACGAATTTTCTGCATCACTTCGTCGGAAAGGTGTTCCACCATTTTCAGGACATCGGGGTCAGCTCCGAAGAAATGCTGACGAATGTAGTCACCGTCGGACACCGTGTACTTCTGATACTGGCCATCGACGACTTCGCCCATTCGCTTCACGAGTTTCCCATCGACGTCGTTATCCAGAAGCGGATCCCAGTCAGACCCCCACACCACTTTAATGACGTTCCAACCGGCACCTCGGAACGCCGCTTCCAGTTCCTGAATGATCTTGCCGTTACCTCGAACGGGACCGTCAAGTCGCTGCAAGTTGCAGTTGATGACCCAGGTGAGATTGTCGAGGTTTTCGCGAGAGGCCAACGTCAGGGCTCCCAGTGATTCCGGCTCATCACATTCGCCGTCGCCGAGATACGCCCATACACGTGATTTGGACGTGTCGAGCAATCCACGATGTTCCAGGTATCGCAGGAAGCGTGCGTGGTAGATCGAGCAAATCGGGCCAAGCCCCATCGATACAGTGGGAAATTGCCAGAACGTCGGCATCAACCACGGATGCGGATAGCTCGAAAGGCCAATGCCAGCGGGAAGCTCGCGACGGAAGTTCAGGAGATTATCTTCCGACAATCGGCCTTCAAGAAACGCTCGAGAATACATTCCAGGCGACGCATGTCCCTGAAAGTAAACCATGTCGCCCGTGTGATTGTCGTTGCGAGCGTGAAAAAAGTGATTCTGCGCCACCTCATATAATGTCGCCGAGGACGCAAATGTTGAGATGTGCCCGCCCACGCCGTCGTAGTATTTATTGGCTCGCACCACCATCGCCATCGCATTCCAGCGGACGATGTTCTTGATGCGGCGTTCCATTTCCCGATTACCCGGGAATTTCACCTGATCGGTGTGATGAATCGTATTGATATACGGCGTGTTGGCGGTGAACGGCAACTTCACTCCGCGAGCGTACGCGCGTTCCTGGAGACAAACCAACAGAGCCTTCAGTTTTTCCTCACCGTAACGATGCAGGATGTCTTCCAGTGATTCGTACCATTCGTCAAGTTCTTCCGGAGCTATCCCCGAAACCTGATCCAGAAAACCCTGATCCGACATTCGTTTCCCCAGATGAAATTCAACCTACAAGATCAATGAAACGTTGTGAGTCACCGCTCACAAAGGTCAGACACGGAATTCCCCGGAGGGCGATCCTTCTGATCCTGAAAATATCTCAACCCAGCGCGCACCGGGAACTCCGACGTCGCACTTTTAAACGGATATGTCGATTATTCTGACATCCGTTCTGAACTTGCAAATGACGAATCTTTCCGCAAACCGTGATGGAAACAGAGTTTTCGCCGATGCAAGTCGTCAGGCACTTCGCCTTCGGCAGCAATTGCCCATGGTCGAAGCGGCTGCCTATCCTCGCCGATCGCAACGGATTGTAGAATGACCGCCTGTCCCATTCAATCCGGCGTCTACGTGCTACCTGATTCTCTCGAAGAATGCAGCAAAATGCACCAAAACTTCGTAAGGGGCTGACTGAGCCGGTGTTTTCCGACTGCGCAGGTTCAAAACTCGGCGATTGTCGGCTTTCCCATGCGGAGACCATTTTCTTCGTTTCACGGATAAAAGCAGATGCCATCCATTTAACAGCATGTTGGCAACCGTTTACACAAGCCCGAACTCCGTCCGCAGCAGCTTCAGGGCTCGATCGCATTCAGAGGCAGCAATGACAATGCCCAGCTTAATCTCGCTGGTATTAATCATCTGCACATTGATGTTGTTGTCTCCCAGAGTGCGGAACACTCGCCGACCCACATCCGTGTGGCTGCGAAGTCCAATGCCGGCGATCGACAGCATTCCGATATGACGATCGGAAGTCACGGCCGATCCTTCGTATTTCTCGAGAACCTCGTGCAGCAGGAGCACAGACCGATCGAGATCTCCAAATGGCACAGTGAACGAGATTGTTGCCCGGTTATCTCGAGCCACATTCTGGACAATCATGTCCACCAAAACGCCGCCTTCAGCAATTGCCGTAAACACATCCTCGGCGATGCCCGGATCGTCAGGAAGATTGCCCAGCGTGATTCGCGATTGATTGCTGTCCGCCGAAACATCGCTGACAAGAATGCTTTCCATTCCTTCGAGGCGGGAAACGATATCATCCGCCACCGCAATGTTTGACGCATCATTGACTCCGTTACGGCGACTTGTCGAAACATATCCCACTTGCGGCAATGAGGCACGGGCCTGATCCAGTTCGAAGCCTTCATGCACGGCAAGCACAGCATCGTTGGAGCGTTCGCGGGCGATCAGAACGGAGATCTTGATTT
>JANPHT010000234.1:0-1369 GCA_031424595.1 Planctomycetota bacterium | reverse complement strand
GGTTCAACGACAAATGAAGTGCGCGGCCTAATTGGCTGATGGTCATTGAGTTTACAAAGTGTGGTCAAGTCGGTCTGATGAGCAGTGTCTAAATCTGACTTATCAGGAGATCCGAAATGACCACGCGAGAATTGTACAGTTCGATAGGTGTTTCAGGCTACGAACATCAGGGCTGTTGGCGAAAAGGCGGAATATTTCATATTCGGATGGAGGCGCCGTTGTCGTGTCACAAGTGTCCTAAGTGTGGCGACCGGAAGGTGATTCATCGAGGGACATTTGATCGGGTGGTGCGTGCGCCGCGAATCGGTCTGGATCGGACCGTGTTGTTCATCAAAGCACCTCGACTGGAATGCCGTCGCTGCCAGCAGGTTCTGAATGCGGTCCTGCCGCAAGTCGAGCCGCATTGCAACTACACAAAAAGCCTGGCTCGGCTGGTAGTCGATCTGCGGAAGATGATGACCATCAAAGACGTCGCTCAGTACGTTGGCGTCAGTGACACGATGATTCGTGGCATCGATAAAAAATACCTGAAGAGGAAGTTCGCGAAGCCTCGCCTGCGACATCTGGAAATCATTGCGATCGATGAAATCTATGTCGGCAAGAAGAATAAATTCTTCACCATTGTCATTGATTGGAAGACCGGTGCGATCGTCTTCGTGGGCGATGGAAAGGGCGAAAAGGCTCTGAAACCTTTCTGGAAACGGCTTCGCGGCTCGAAGGCAAAGATCAAAGCGGTGGCCACCGACATGTCCAGCGCGTACTACTCCGCCGTGCTGAAAAACCTTCCGATTGCGAAGCATGTGTTCGATCGATTTCACATCGTGAAGCTGATGAATGACAAACTGACGCAACTTCGTCGCGACCTTCAGCGTGAAGCCGACAAGATGGGGAAGAAAGTTCTGACGGGTCTTCGCTACCTGCTGCTCAAGCATCAGGAGAATCTCAATGAATCAAAGAATGAACGAGCACGATTGATGGAAGCCCTTGGGATGAATGAGTCGCTTTCGATTGCCTACTATCTCAAAGAGGATCTCGGCCAGATCTGGCAACAGTCCAGCAAAGCCATCGCTGGCACGTTTCTGAAAGACTGGTGTGCTCGCGCCCGGGCCTCCGGCATCAGAGTTCTCCAGACAATGGCCAACACACTCGAAGGGCATCGGACCGGCATCCTCAACTGGTACGACTTCCCCATCTCGACCGGCCGACTCGAAGGCATCAATAACAAGATCGGTGCCCTCCAGCGATCCGCCTACGGCTACCGAGATCGTGATTATTTTATCGCTAAACTCTACGCTCTCCATCTCGCTAAGTTCGAACTCATCGGATAATCCCCCGTTTCTATGCCGCGCACTTCATTTGTCGTTGAACC
>JANPHT010000233.1:0-8411 GCA_031424595.1 Planctomycetota bacterium | reverse complement strand
GAAGCACGCTACGGAGTGGCCTGGGCGTTGCAGCAGCAGGAAAAATTTGCCGAGGCGGTATCCGGTTATGAGCAGGTGACGGAAGAAACTGACACAGAAACTGCGGCAAAAGCCCGGTTTATGATTGGCGAGTGTTACTTTGCTCAGAAGAATCACAAAGAAGCCACCAGGCACTTTTTGAAGGCCGCGTTTGCGTATGGGCATCCGGAATGGTCGGCGATGGCCTGGTTTGAGGCGGCCCGCTGTTTTGAAGTGCTGAAAGATATTGAACAGGCCCGGAACTGTTATCAGCAGATGATTAACAAGTTTCCCGAGCACTCCAAAACTGCTGATGCGCGGAAGCGATTGGCGGAACTGTGAACTCCAGATGCAAAGCCACCGTATGACGACGCGATATTCTCGGCAACGAAGATTTTCATGGCGAGCGTTACCAACCGCCATCGTCCTCAGCAGTCTCATGTTCTTTCATCAGGGCCTGATCGCTCAGGAGACGGCTGATGGGTTGCCGCGCGAACCGCCTACTGCTGACGACGTCGATCGGACTGACAACGCTGAAAAAAATAAGACGTCAGAGAAGTTGCCGACTTCAACCGTCTCAGAGGAATTAGTCCGACTCGGAATTCCTCAGCCGTTGCCTTTTCTATGGGACCTTGCCGTGCAAGGCGGGATCTTCATGATCCCGATTGCCCTGTGCTCCGTCGTTGTGCTTGCCTATGCGATCGAACGAAGAGTTGGACTTCGAAAGGGACGGATCATTCCCCGTGGCCTGCTTCAGGCTTTGCAGAAACTTAACAAGGACAGTAACGGGATTGATCCTCGAATTGCTTATGAAGTGTGCCTGAAGCATCGATCGCCCCTGGCAAGCGTCCTGCAGACCGCCATTCTCAAAGTAGGACGACCTCATTCAGAACTGGAGAAGGCTGTAGAGGATGCTGTGAGCCGAGAAGCTGATCAGATGGCTCAGAATATCCGTCCCATCAATGTGGCTGCCAGCATTTCTCCCCTGATCGGACTATTGGGGACGGTACAGGGAATGATCATGGCTTTTATGGTGATCAGCACGTCCACATCGACCGGATCTGCGAAAGGTCAGGAACTGGCTCAAGGGATTTATACCGCGTTGGTGACAACGTTTGCCGGTTTATGTGTTGCCATTCCTGCCATCATCATTGCCAATATTCTGGAAGGAAGAATCGAACGCCTGCTACGAGGCATGGAGGATGTCTTTAATGAAATTGTCCCATTATTTGAACGGTTCGAGGGTAAGTGGCGAGTGACTCGGAAGAGTGACGCGTCCGGCGTCGTATTAAAAGGAACAAATCCACGGCCGGAAACGCCTGCCACTACGAAACCTCACACTGAGATCGATGCAAAGCCGGATGAACGCAAGGCGAATCGTTCGGCCGTTGTTTCGAAGGAGCAGGAATAGCCATGCGTTTTCGATTTCGAAATCGGAACGGAGCTGGCAAGCGTTTGATTGACATGACGCCCATGATCGACTGCGTTTTTCAGTTACTGCTTTTTTTTATGGTGGCGAGTCGATTTGAAGAAGAATCGAGAGATGCAGGAGAAGGCTCCCTCGACGCTCATCTGCCGGATGCAGTCGCTGCGATGCCCATGGTCATGCGGCCCAGGGAGATGGTCGTCAACATCAACGTCGATGGCCGGTTCTATGTCAGCGGTGAACTGCACGATGAAGCACAACTGGCTGAGCGACTACAACGAGCGGGTGTTAATAATCCCGGAAATCAACTGGTGGTCATTCGTGGGGATGAAAGATCGGACTGGAAATACATTGCCCGTGTGATGAGCCTCTGCAATAAGGCGAAGATTCGTGATTACCGTGTGGCTGTTGTTCCGCCGAAAGAAGCCACGGAGGCTGCAACCCCGTGAGAGACCTTGTCCGATTGTCAGAGCAGGAACTCAGCGAACTATCCACCGCTCAGCGGTTGCGCATGTTCATTGCCATTGGCATTTCGACGGCGTGCGGGATTATTTCGTTACAGGGCATGGCGGCACTCTTTACCGATGCGACGGTTGTTCCTCTTCCGGGAATGCAGCACCTGGCAGGCCAGATCGGATGGGCAATGGCACTGGCAGGCATGCTGGTTGCGGTCACGTTCTTAGTTCGAGGCGTCGTTAAGAGACGACTTCAATGGGCGATCGCGCTGAGCCTGCTGATTCATTTCCTGCTCTGTCTTTCTATGACAACGGTTAACTTTCAAGGCCCACACACAACGCCAGCACAGGCGGCAGACTTTTTCGATCTTCCTCGCGAAGAATTCAGTTTGCCGGACTATGCGGGAACAGATGTTCCCGATGCCGAGTCGATCTGGAGAAAGCCAACCGATACACAAACGCCGGAACAAAAAGCTGAGCCAACTCGTCCGGACGTAGAGATGGCTGATTCTGAAAAACAGGAGTCAGTCGAATTAAAAGAGTTGATGATTGCGGAAGCGGCTCCAACGCCTGAGAGGCAGGAGAAGGTCGATCTGGCAGCAGAGTCTGCTGAAAGTATGGAACGGGCTTCCAGTTCCGGTAATCTGCCTGAGTCTACTGTTGTTTCCGAGCCCGAGGTACAGACAGCAGCGAGTTCAGAATCCGAATTAAAGGCGCAGGTTGAGCAGGAAAAACCAGTCGCTGAGATGCCAGCCAGCGAGCGAGAAGGCGAATCCGTCGCCTCCGCCGAGTCCGCAATAAAAGCTGCGCCTACGGAATTGAGACGCGAAGAGTTAGTGTCGACCCCTGAGGACGTTGCCGCCAGTGAGCCGAGTCGAACGGTGTCCGATGTTCAGGCGGCCACAACTGTGGTTGAATCACCGGAGATAGCGGCAGCCGATTCTCTCGCGGCCACGGAATTTCAAGAGCAGAGGACGGAGGTCAGCCGTCGTCAGGCTTCGGCGGTTTCCGCTGCCGGTGAGCCGGAACCTTCGGAGGATCTTTTCTCCAACCCCGCGACAATCAGCCGTGTGACTCCTCAGCGATCCGGACAAATCACAGATGCCAATGCCGAGGCTCCGACTGATGGTGGCAGTGTGGCAATGGCACGGAGTGATGCGGGCAATGAAAACGCCGATGCCAGTGAGTCCATGGCAGAGTCGACCGCGGTCACGTCTCCAGCGGGCGTTTCGGTTTCGCCCTTGCGAGAGTCTGCAAGTGCTAATGCGGGTCGGCGGAGTAGTGCGGCGTCGGTTTCAGCCACCGCTGGCCGATCTGGCTCTGCGAGTAGCACTTTGCCGGGAGGTGGTGAACCGGCAGTCGAAGCAGTGCGATCGGCGAGAGCGGCGCGATCTTCAAGTGTTGGTGGGCAACCCACGTTGGGTGAAAGTGGAGAATTGCCGACTGAGTTGTCGCAGGGTTCAGGTCGTAAGGCGAATGCTGTCGGAACCGTGATCACTGAAAGCAGTGATGGATCGATCAGCAATAGAAACCTGACGCAGATCGATGGTTCCGGAAGCAGCTCGCGCGGAACAAAGGGAACGACCTCAGGCGAAAAACTGATTGCGGGTCCCGCGTCGACTTCGGTGGGCCGTCGTTCAAGTTCTCTGCCGTCCACTCTGCCGTCCACTTTGGCGTCGATCGGAGGTGCAAAATCCCCGGGATCTCCTGCGGGTTTACTCAATTCTCCGAATTCACCAAGCTCTCCTTCAACGGTGGCCCGAGTTCCAGGACTTGCGAGGCCATCCGCAGTATCAGGCTCGGGTGGGTCAGGCTCAAGTGCGTCAGGCACTGAACCCAGTGCGAAGTTAAATGCCAACGACGGATTTTCGGGCGCAGCATCACCTCGAGTTGCTATGACCCGGGCACCTGGGTCCATAGGCGGACTGCCTGAAGGAGCTGCTGAGGCGGAACAGAGCGGCACATTGGTATTTTCCGGACCACAGGCAGCGTCTGGAGCCCCAGGGATATCAGGGCCACGCATCGGGGCGATTCCCCGCCGTTCCGTCGGGTTACCTGGCCGTGCGGGACCGTCGGGGTCGGGGGCGAATTCTTCGACAACCGGGAACGACGTTCAGCCTGCTCGCATCAGTGCGACAACAGCACGAAATGGTGTTGGCAATGATCGTCCAGCGATTGCCTCGACGGACACTCTGTCCGGGCTGGTG
This sequence comes from Planctomycetota bacterium, assembly GCA_031424595.1. Classification (GTDB taxonomy): domain Bacteria; phylum Planctomycetota; class Planctomycetia; order Planctomycetales; family Planctomycetaceae; genus SXXK01. The sequence goes on along the minus strand of JANPHT010000233.1, from coordinate 4,305 downwards.
AAGCGATCCTCAACGGGCGGCGGAAGTGTGCCGGAGGCCCGTATTCCGGAAAGCCTTTCTATGCGCAGCACTGATGCGCGGCGTGAAGCTGCCAGAGCTCTGGGGGGATCAGAGGCATCGGAAGACGCTGTTGAAAGAGGTTTGCAGTGGTTGGTAAAGAATCAGTATCCCGACGGACATTGGAGCATTGATGACTTTCCGGGAGAACCGTCTGAAGAGTTGGTGGAAGGCAGTTTCAAGTCGGACAGTGCCGCGACGGGATTGGCACTGCTTGCCTACCTGGGAGCGGGATACACGCACCAGTCAGGTAAGTATCAGCAGACAGTTGAACGCGGGATGAAGTGGATGCTGGCCGCGCAAAAACCGAACGGAGACTTGTTTTCTGACGAAACGAAGTTTGTTTGGTTTTACAGTCACGGGATCGCATCCATTGCACTCTGTGAAGCCTACGGGCTGACTCGCGACCCGGCCTTGAAAGAACCGGCTCAAAAAGCGATCGACTTCATCGTGGAGTCCCAGCATCCGGATTTCGGAGGGTGGAGATATCTTCCAAAATACGAATCCGACACGTCGGTTTCAGGCTGGCAATTAATGGCCCTGAAGAGCGGTGAGATGGCCGGTTTGAATGTTCCAAAAAATGCGTATGGCAAAGTGTCAACGTGGCTCGACTCTGTTCGCAGCAAATCTTCCATGGGGCAGTTCAGCTATCATCCTTCTCGTCCCGCAAGCCCTGCAATGACTGCCGAAGGTCTGTTGATGCGACAGTATCTCGGGGCTAAACGTGATGATGCCGAGCTCATTGCGGGTGCCAATTTCCTGCGAACCCGGCTACCCGATTTTGGACAACGGGATGCCTATTATTGGTACTACGCGACGCAGGTCATGTTTCATATGCAGGGGGAACATTGGAGTGAATGGAATAGGAGTCTTCGCGATCTGCTGGTCACGACGCAAAGCAAACAGGAATCAGTTGCCGGAAGCTGGGATCCAGTTCGACCAACTCCCGAAAAATGGGCGAACGGCGGCGGACGTCATTATCTCACCTGCTTGAACTTGCTGATGCTGGAAGTTTACTATCGTCACCTTCCACTCTACCTGGAACTGGAAAAACAGTGACAAGCTTCGGCGTTGTAAGTCTCGTATTCGTTCGTGGCGAGGTTTCGGTGATACGCTTATGAGCAACACCGAGCCTGCATTGATGGGACGCCGTCGTCGAGTTGGATGGATCACACTTGTGTGTTTCACCGTGGCCATAGCGGGACTCGCCGCAGGCTATGGCGACTCCGCCTGGCCGGCAGCAGCCCTTCGTATCAGCATTGTCCTTGGTGCGATCTGGCTTTGCCTGCCAACGAAGCGGCGTTCGGCGGTGTGGTCGTCATTGACGGCCAATCGACTGGCGGTCATCGTGCTGACGGCGGTTTTCATCAATCGCCTCAAGTTTCTGTTACCAATCCTTGTCATCGCTGGGATTGCCGCCTGGATCATCCGTCCCAGGAAGAAAAGTTGAGCTATCCCGCGGGGCAGCATACAGCGTCTTTGCGATCCAGAGCAGGACGCAATCGACGACGAGTTTTCGCTGCCGCAGTGGATGCACCTCAACTCAGGGACAAATCGGTCGCGTAGATATTTTGATGCAGCGGCCGACTGGATCAATCAGGGAATAGCGATTACAACCAGGGAATCCTGTTCTTGACTCAATGTCGCCAGTTGAATCCTGTGAGGTCCTGCTGTGGGTGTGCTTTTTCGCCGCTTCGTTTTGTCAGGCAGTCTATTGTTTTTGCGACAGTCAATTGGCATCCCTGGTGTGATCCCATGCGTCGTGGCTCAGGAATCGGAAGAGGCGAAGGAACAATCAGCTCAATCGAACGCTTCGCAGGACGAAGAATTCACTCCGTTCGGAATCTATCGGCAGGGCGATCGTTGCACGGCAGCTTGAGGCGGAGTTTTCCAGCCAGGTCACGATGACAAGGTCATCATGTTGGTGAAGAACTTCTTGGATAATCCGCAACGAGTTTTTCCCAAACGCATTTGGGACTCCGTTTCTATTCCTCGCTGCTGTGATCTGGCAACGATTTCTGACACGGCGAAACGCCAACTTCCGGGTAACCCAACATAAATCCTGATCAAGATCCCTGCGGCAGGCTCGCACAGTGTGCGACCAGGAACACGCCTGTCCCAATCCGCACATGATGCACGATACAACCCTGATCGTTCCAATGCATGCGTTACGGCGACTTGTGGATGCAGCGACTTGTGAGTGCAGCGACCGTGTGGCTTCGCGGATGGGCGAAGCATGATCATCGGAGTTAACGGTAAGGATGCTGCATGCCGATCTTCAGCTGCAATCGCATGTTTCCAGGGCACTTCTTTCCTCTTAAGATCCGTCACTTGACGAGCAAAATTGGACACTCACACATGACGGACACTTTATAACTGAGCGTTCCCCATGTTTCGGCGAGGTGGTTTGGATCGATACGGTGCGATGACATCACAATGAGGTCCACACAATGATGTTTGGCGAACTCGACGATGTCCTGCAGCCGATCACCGACCCGCACTTTGACCTCACACTTCAGGTCGGCATCAAGGAATCGCTGTGACAAACGCTCCATTTCAGATTCAGCACGCTGACGAATGTGACAATAGAATTCCGCCGTCTCGTCGTCCGGAGGATCGGTTTCTGCATCGATAGCCTGCACCACATGCAGCAACGACACAATCGTCTTATTCTGAGCAGCAAGCTCAAACGCAATGTCGACAGCCGCATTGTTCTTCGCTGTTGAATCGAGGGGTACCAGGATGTGATGAAATCGAGGCAGCATAACGAGTCCCCCAAAACTGTGTTTGTGAATGCAATGAACAAGACCTTATGTCAGAGCAACGAGCCTGAAGACTTCCCGATCGATCGCCGCAGTTCGCATCATAATCGAACTTCAATGCAAAAGGATCCCGCCAATTGCAACAACAGTGCCAATTCATTTCTGCTTCCCTCGGATAGACGCCCGCCATTAAGAAACTCCGTGGCATCTCCGAGTTGACCAGCAGCTACTGTGATCGCTACGCCCCTGTTCAAGCACCGGTGACCTGTGAATCAGGCGCGGACTGCGGCGAGTTTTGCGTGTCGTCGTGCTAAACCTATGCAAAAGCGGTATAACGATTGCGATCTGCAACACCGAAGGTCGCGGTGGCTGTAGGTGGCCGTTACTGGACAGAATTGCAATGATTAATCGAACAGCGCCGCTTTAGAATCAGTCGCAGTGCGTTAGTGCGTTCGGGCTGATCGTTGGAAAATGCTGCGTTTTTGAGAACATTGCGATGTCCAGCTAAGCACTGGCCCGACCAATGTCCAATCTGTTCTCTGTCCGCTTCACTTCTCTGCAATTCTCTCCTGAACGTTTCTACCACTTGCGCTGAACCAATACACTGCTCATTTGGTCGGATTGTTGTCTGAAACGTCGTCGATAGAATTCAGAATGAACCGCCGATGCCTCGCAGGTTGATGAAAAATGTCCAGCAGCCAACGTGATCAGTCCGAGCCGCCAACGGGAACAACACGTCGCGAAATGCTACGAGCATTCGGCGGCGGTCTTGGTTCGCTGGGAATGATCACTGCCTTGGGGCCGCAGGTCTTCGGTGAAACAACGCCGTCGCAGTTTCCCGGAAAGGCCAAGCGTGTCATCCATTTGTTTATGAACGGTGGGCCATTTCAGGGAGACCTGTTTGATCCTAAACCTCACCTTCTCAAGTTTGCCGGTCAGCGTCCGGCTGAGGCAGATCTGCGGACCGAACGGCGGACAGCCGGACTGCTGCCTTCGCCGTTTCGATTTCGTCCCGCAGGCAAATGCGGACTTCCGGTCAGCGAGTTACTGCCTCTGACGTCAAAATGCATCGATGAGATGTGCATCATTCGGTCCATGTATACGGACAATCCGAACCACGGCCCGGCATTGCTGTTGATGAATAACGGGACAATTCTGCCGACTCGACCGAGCATGGGATCGTGGATGTCCTATGGGCTGGGTTCAGAAAACACGGATCTTCCCGCCTATGTCGTGTTGTGTCCCGGGAAGCCTGTCCGCTTTTCCATCCTCTGGACCAGCGCGTTTCTGCCGGGGTCACATCAGGGCACCTACATCAATCACAAAGATCCGGTCCCTGACAAACTAATTCCTTTTCTTCGCAACGAATCCGCGTCTCGTGAAGCTCAGGAATCGCAAGTCGAACTGATGAGCCGCCTCAATCGTTTGCATCTCGATCGATCAGGCCCGGACGGTCATTGAGCGCGCCCATGCAGGCGGCGAACGC
>JANPHT010000232.1:0-7149 GCA_031424595.1 Planctomycetota bacterium | reverse complement strand
ACCTTGCTCGGAATTACTCTCGGATGCGCCTAGTTTCATGATCATAAGTTTGATCCTCTGACGACGAAGGATTTTTATAGCTTTGAAGCGTTCTTCGCCGACATCAAGGAACGTGGCCTGTATTCCGGTGCGAACAGCGACGGTAACTGGGGCCCCTTTGTGAAGGTGCCGACGGAACAACAGGCTGCGAATTTTGCAAAGATGGAAGATCAAATCGCAACCACGAAGAAAGTTCTGGAGACCGATACGCCGGAACTCACAGCGGCGCAGTTGGAATGGGAGAAGACACAGATCTCGTGGACGACATTAACTCCCGACACCATGACGTCGATTGAAGGAGCGAAGTTGGCAGCAAGAGCCGATGGAGCAATTCTGGTGAGTGAAAAGAACGCAGCTACTGACACGTACAACCTCACTTTTACAAAGGTGCCATCCGGAATCACTGCGTTTCGATTGGAAGTGCTTCCGGACGATTCACTGCCGAACAAGGGCCCGGGCCGAGCTGGCAACGGCAATTTTGTGCTGTCCGAATTGAGGGTGACATTCAAAGAGGGCGAAGTGGAAGCAGTTGCTGTTCCTCTTCAAAACGCAACCGCGACCTATGAGCAAACGGGTGCACTGGGCGGCAATCCTTACGGCAAGTGGGCCGTCGAAGCAGTCATCGATGGCGACGCGAAAGGGCCTACGTGGGGTTGGGCAATCATGGAAAAAGCCGGGCAGGCGAATTTTGCAGTCTTTGAGACCACGGCTGACCTGACACTCAAGGATGGCGCAACGCTTACGGTGTCGATGGCTCAGAACCTGGACAATCCAGGCCACAATATCGGCTGTTTCCGTTTGTCGGTCGCCACCGCCGCGCGACCGGTTAAGGCCTCAGATGCGCCTCCGGCCAATGTGAGTGCAATTCTCGCCGCCGCCGCTGAACAACGTACCGAAGCACAGAAGGCCGAGCTGGCCGCATACTATCGTACAATGGCACCGGCTCTGAGTCCCGTTCGAGTGCAGTTGGCTGAGGAGGAGAAGCAGCGTGCCGCCCTGGACGCAGAGATTCCTTCTTCGCTGGTCACGGAAGCTGTTTCGCCACGCATGGTAAGGATTCTGCCGCGAGGTAACTGGATGGATGAAAGCGGCGAAGTCGTGACGCCCGCGTTTCCTTCGGCGCTTGCTTCTGAGCCACCGGCTGACAAAGTTCTTAATCGTCTTGATCTTGCCAGATGGATTATGTCACCAGACAACCCGTTGACTGCCCGCGTCGTTGTGAATCGACTTTGGAAGATCTATTTTGGCGCCGGAATATCCCGCAAGCTGGATGACCTCGGTGCACAAGGGGAATGGCCCAGCCATCCGCTGCTACTGGATTATCTGGCGGACGATTTGCGAACTCACGGCTGGGATTTGAAACGGACGATCAAGTCAATGGTCATGACGAAAACCTATCGTCAATCTTCGCTGGTGAGTCCTGTTCTCCGTGAAGTCGATCCTTACAATCGGTGGCTGGCTCGGCAGAGTCGATTCCGACTGGATGCCGAACTCGTGCGAGACAATGCTCTGGCAGTCAGCGGGCTACTGGTGAAATCGATTGGTGGAAAGAGTGTGAATCCCTATCAGCCAGCGGGTTATTGGGCATATCTCAACTTTCCGACTCGGGAATGGCAAAATGGCACCGGAGATGCTCTCTATCGACGTGGTCTTTACACGCATTGGCAACGGCAGTACCTGCATCCAAGTTTGTTGGCGTTTGATGCGCCAAGTCGAGAAGAATGCACCGCCGATCGGCCACGGTCGAACACTCCGCTGCAATCCCTTGTGTTACTAAATGATCCGAGTTACGTGGAGGCCGCGCGTGCATTTGCGGAACTCATCCTTCGCCAAAACGGCTCCACGCATCAACGCCTTGATTTTGCTTTTCAGCGAGCGTTATCTCGGCCGATTCAGGACGACGAAGCAACCGTGCTGGGGCAGTTGTTGAAAGCTCATCTCGCCGAATACCAAGCGAGTGCTTCGGCCGCGACCGAGATTTTGACGGTGGGAGCAAAGCCTGCACCGAACGATCTTCCGACTCCTGAGCTTGCTGCGTGGACCAGCGTCGCTCGGACTATCCTGAATCTGCATGAAGTGATTACGAGAAACTAATCGACCGATTGGAACTTCGCATTGCTCGTTATGTCCCAATGAAAGATTCTCAATGCTCGCACTTCCTTCCCATGTTGCTCGTCGTTCATTCCTAAGAAATTCGGGGGTCAGCCTTGGTTCAATGGCGTTGACTTCTTTGCTGTCGCAGCAATCGAAGGCGACTGATCTGACGAGACAGGAATCGAACCGAGGCGTTGTCAATCCGCTTCACTTCGAGCCGAAGGCCAAGCGGATCATCTGGCTATACATGGCCGGAGGCATGACTCACATTGATACTTTCGACAACAAGCCCAGGTTGGCAGAATTGCACGGCCAGCCGATGCCGGAGTCCGTGACAAAGGGCCAGCAAATTGCTCAGCTTCAGGGCGCGCAGCTGAATTGTTTCGGGCCGCAGCATACGTTTAAAAAGTACGGCCAGTCGGGGCAGTCGATCTCAGAAGTCTGGCCCATGCTCGGCGAAAAATGTGCGGATGATCTCTGCATTGTGAGATCACTGCACACCGACGCCATCAATCATGATCCGGCTCACACATTCATGAACACAGGGACGATGATCGCTGGTCGCCCGGCGATGGGTTCCTGGCTCCTTTATGGGCTGGGTTCAGAGTCCGAAAGCTTGCCCGGTTTTGTGGTCATGGTGTCTACCGGAAAGTTCGGCCAGAGACAGCCTATTGCTGCGAGACAATGGCATTCGGGATTTCTGCCGGGCCAGTTCCAGGGTGTTGAATTCCGCGGGACGGGCGATCCTGTGTTGTATGTTGGCAATCCGCAGGGCGTGAATTCCAGGCAACAGCGAGACGTTGTGGACGCAGTGCAGAAACTGAATGAACTCGCTAATAATCGTTATGACGATCCAGAGATCGCGACTCGTATCAGTCAGTACGAGTTGGCGTTCAAGATGCAATCGAGTGTTCCGGAATTGATGGATGTCAGCAAAGAACCCGACCATATTTTTGAACTGTACGGCACCAAAGGCGGAGATGGATCTTTCGCGTCGAATTGCCTGCTGGCTCGCCGTCTGGCAGAACGAGGCAGCCGATTCATACAACTCTATCACCGCGACTGGGATCATCATGGCTCAGTGAAGGAGCACTCCGCCGGGACTGCCAAAGAAGTCGATCAGGGAGTGACGGCATTGATCACAGACCTGAAACAGCGAGACATGCTAAAGGACACGATCATCGTGTTTGGGTCCGAGTTCGGAAGAACTCCCATGGCGCAGGGCAATGGTCGAGACCATCATCTGGCGGGGTTCACAATGTGGTTCGCGGGTGGTGGATTCAAGCCGGGTATGAGCTATGGCAGCACCGATGAATTTGGCTACCACGCCGTGGAAAATCGCGTATCCGTCCATGATGTTCATGCGACATTGTTGCATTTGATGGGCATCGATCACACCAGATTCACCCACAAATTCCAGGGCCTTGACTCCAAACTGACCGGCGTCGAGGAAGCCAATGTTGTGAAAGATTTGCTCGTTTAGATTAGGTGAGGCGGAACAGACGCAGCGCCGATTTGGCTGCTCCACTGAACATGATGATTCCTTCGGGAGGCGTGCAGCGGGAGATGGCGAACATCATGGACGTCTCCTCTACATGTGCAAAACTGAGCGGGGACTCGCTGCCGGATCGGCGGATCAATGGAGTCGTTATTGCGCTTTTGTTGTTCGGTAGTTTCCTGTGGATCTCGGTGACCAATACAAATCAGGACGTCCCGTACGGAAACCTTGAACTGGACCTGGCTGGACACGAATCCCTTCGCACACTTAAAGTAGCGGCGATGGCGACTCGAATGACGGACTCGCAAGTGGAAGATATCTTTGGCAACAATATCCGCCAGCGTTTTGGTTTTTAAATGGAAGTAGGCACTCATGAGTCTCTGGCGATGGAGTGATCGCATTGATGCTGTGCCGGAGGCTGCCAGGGTTTCGCTGGGCGAAGGCAACACTCCGCTGGTTCGGTCGCGCACGATCGCTCCATCCGCCGGATTGAAGAATTTGTACTTCAAGATTGAGACCGGAAATCCCTCAGGCTCGTACAAAGATCGTTTCGCTGCCGCGGCGATTTCCCATATGGTGTCAAACGGTCAGACCCGGTGCATTGCGACCTCCAGTGGAAATACCGGGGCAGCGCTCGCAGCGTACTGCGCGGCAGCAGGGATCGAGTGCCGCATCGCGATTGTCGAAGGCGCACCTGCGGGAAAGATAAAGCAGATGATGGCCTATGGGGCAAAAATCGCCCGTATTCGCCGATTTGGGACAGATGCCGCGATGACAGATCAGGTGCTGAACAGTCTGCAGACTATTGGCAGGCGACCTGGTTACGGATTTCAAATCAGTGCTTTTGTTTACAGTCCGTCGGGGATGACGGGAGTTCAGTCATTGAGTTTTGAATTGGCCGAGCAAGCATCGTCACCCATTGAGCATGTCTTCTGTCCTGCCGGCGGTGGAGGACTTTGTGTGGCGACCGCTCGCGGATTTCGAAGCCTCGTGGAAAGCGGAGATCTTGCAGTCAGTCCCGCTGTGCACTGCGTTCAGCCGGAAGGCAATGATACAATTTCAGGACCACTGAGGAATGGATTGCTCAAGGCTCGAGCCGTTGCGAGCACAACGCTCGTGAGCGGCCTTCAGGTGGCGAGTGTGATTGACGGTGACCTGGCAGTCACCGAATGCAGAGCTTCCGGAGGCAACGGGCATCTGGTGAAGGATGACTACGTGTGGGCGCTGCAGAAACGCATGGCTCGTGAAGAAGGCATCTTCTCTGAACCCGCCGGGATCGTTGCTCTGGCCGGCGCACTGAATGCGGTCAAGGGCGGCGAGATCTCTCCGGAGGCCAAGATTGTGTGTCTGGTAACCGGCTCCGGTTTCAAAGATGAGAGTAGTATCGACCGCATAAACTCCGGGGAAGATTGCCCGACGATTGATGCGGAAAGGATTGAGGAATGGTAACCAGTTATGCCCGAGAGTTCTGTTGTCGCCTGAAGTGTGGCGTCGGTTGTCTGCTCCTACTGACGAACGGTAACGATGTCACGATGTACCGTTTTACCATGCTGTCCATCCGCCATCTACAAGCAGGTTCTGGCCGGTGATGTAACTGCCGGCATCGCTGGTGAGCAAAAGCAGTGGGCCTTTCAGTTCGTGCGGCAGCCCCATTCGTTTCATTGGACTCTTGGTCTTCAGACGCTCCACCATCGCGATGGGCGCTTTGGCAGACGGGAACGGTCCGGGGCTTAAGCAGTTGACTCGCACATTGTCCATTGCCCAATAAACTGCCAGGTGACGAGTCATATGAACAATGCCGCCCTTCAGGGCATGATATTGCACGGGACTGGCGACACAAATCCCTTCGTAGGCGTCCGGATATGAGCCAACAACACCATACATCGAGCCAATCATGACAATGGAGCCAGCGGCAGATCGAGCCACAACGTGATCTCGCAGGCGTCGAGCCAGCAGAAAGTAGCCTGTGGTGTTTTGCAGATCTTTGTTAAACTGTTCGGCCGTTATGTTCGTCAAATCAACGGGGTGCCCCTGCTGTCCATTATTGATCAGAATGTCGACTTTTCCTGCTGCAGAAATGGCTGCATCAAATCCCTGATTCAACGATGACTCATCCATTTGGTCAAGTACGACAGCATGATGCACTGCCTTTGAAGGGACGGGCAATGCGTCGGCGACCTGCCTTGCACGGTGATGTTCACGGCTGGCGACCACGACCGTGGCACCCGCTTCAGCGAGTGCTCGCGAAAGAGAATGGCCGAGGAACCCGGAACCTCCCGTGATCAGCGCCACTCGGCCGGAAAGATCGAAAAGATCCTGGATCGTGGGTTCGGTCATGGGATAGCTCACAAGGATGCTTCATGGAGTCGTCAGGTAAACCGGAATTCGCAGTGCGATTAGTGCTGCATTTGATTGTGAGCCTGCTCGACAATGTCCATTCCAACAAGCTGGCCCCAGGCAGACAGCAGTTTTTGTGTGATGGGACCTACCGTGCCATCGCCAATCTGGAGGCCGTTAAATTTTGACGCCGGCATGATGCAATAGGGCGTGCTTGTAAAGAATACTTCGTCTGCCGTGTAGAGATCGTACATCTGCAGAATGGTTTCGCGAAGAGGAATGTTCAGTTGCTGAGCCAACTCAAGGACTGTTTGCCTACTGACGCCTGCAAGACAGTTTTCCAATGACGGCGTCTTCAGGATTCCCTCAGAAACAGCGAAGATGTTTCCACCTTTGTTCTCCGAAACGTTGCCATTTATATCCAGAATCACAACCTGTGCCTCAGGATCCACCAGCCGTGCTTCGGTATCCGCCATCGTGTAGAACAGTCGACTTCGATTCTTGATCCTCGCATCCAGAGACTGAGCAGGAATGGCCCGGCTGAAGGACGTCACAGCATGACATCCCTGTGTGTAGTACTTCGCCCAGCCTCGCAGATCCATTGGGCTGGTAAAAATCATAATCGTCGCAGGATTCGTTTGAGCGGGGCTTGGCCCTGGCTTCATTAGTCCACGTGAAATATTGTGGACGATCCAACAGTCATCTTCGGGCGCCATTTGGGATCGATTGGCTTCGAGCACTTCCAGCGTCGCGGAAAACATCCCCTCGGGAGTCAGTCCTGGGTTCACTCGACACACTTTCAACGATTTGTAGAGTCGCTTAATGTGTTCTTCGAGTCGAAACGGCTTGTGGCGAAACGTACGTGTGGACTCGGTGACGCAGTCTCCCAGAAGAATGGCGCTGTCGAAAATGGAGATGGTTGCCAACGATTCCGCAACCAATTTCCCGGATATGTAGACTTGTCGTTCCAATGTCGCAGAACTGGTCATAAGTCTGATCAACCCTATCGCTGAATCTGGACTGGAGTCTTCGCGATTCCCTTCGCCACCAGTTTGTTTGGGCAGATTGTTTTAGCAGAGTGTTTGTTCCGGAGGGCGAAGCAAATCGCTGTACTCGTCATTCGCAGCCAATCTACCTGCGCGGCTCACCAAGCTCGACTAGCTCATTTAAAGACAAGAATT
>JANPHT010000231.1:0-10713 GCA_031424595.1 Planctomycetota bacterium | reverse complement strand
TTCCCAGGTCGCCGTTGATCCAGTAGCGTCGGCACGTGGCAACGTTGGTGACGTTCAGATTCAGCCGAGTCAAAGCTTCCGCCGCATTGTCAGCGACGCTATCGGTAACGCCGGGATGCAGCAGAACATTGAGCAGCCTTGCTTTGCTCGCCGATGGGCCATGGGAATCCAGACCCTGAGGATTCGGCCCGTAAGGCAACTCATGAACATGAAACTGCTCGGTGACAGGGTCCACCAGGAGCTGCTCAGCGGCACAGTGTGCATCTTCGCGAGTCAGATCACCCTGAATCAAAAAGGCCTTCGCTGAGATGACTGTGCTGAGTCCGCTGATTCCCTGGCTTTTGGCACTTGCCAGGATTCGTCGACCTTCATAATCCTTTTCGCTGCCGATTGGCAGAATTTCCACTTCCCAAAGCATGATAGGTAATTATCCGTGAGAGGAGTCTGATGTGCCAAAAATCAGCAAACGTGTGTCGCCGATCGGAACCCGTAAATGGCAGTTCCGGCTTTAAGAAACAAGATGTTGCTCGTTGCGAGAATGAACTGTGGGGTGCAAATTCCATCGCCAGAGACTGGATCGGTCCTGATAGACGCAAAGCCACGATTTGAACGCAGTATTTCACGGCCGGAACGCGAGTACAAGAAACGGGGCAGGGGGATTCTCAGGAAGCGGGAATCCACGTCGTTGTTTTCAGACTGGCGGAACCTTAAGGCCGGAAAACGTGGAATAGAAGAATTCTTGCAATTCTTAGTTGTGGCATCAGGTTTCAGGCACCGGATTCACTTCTTGACCGCGAAAAGCAGTCATTCATTCAATCAGGTCGTAGCCTAAATCTGCTTTGGCGGTACACTGTTCACCAAATCTGTCCCTTGATCCAAAGCCACCTTGCGTTTTCGCAGGAATGAACCAGACCGATGGCCTCCCTTCCAATTATTGATCTGTCAGCACCAGCATCTCCGTTAAGATCGATTGAGCCTCCTGATCCTCGTCAGACAAAAGGTACTTATGCCTTCGTTAGTCTCGGCTGCCCCAAAAACCTGGTGGACAGTGAAAAGATGCTTGGGTCTTTGTCGCTCGATGGATATGCATTGGTTTCCGAACCCGAAGGGGCCGATTTTGTCATTGTGAACACCTGCGGTTTCATTGAAAGTTCTCGCGCGGAATCTCGTTCGGTCATTCAGGAAATGCTGGATCTGAAAAAAGCCGGAAAAACCAAGGGCGTTATCGTGGCTGGTTGCCTGCCACAGCGTCTGGAGGCTGACGGTGGTCTGTTAAAAGAGATGCCGGATATCGACCATGTTGTCGGTGTTTTCGGACGTGATGAGATAACCAAGGTGGCCGACAGACTTATCGGCGGGGCTCGCGAACAAAGGGAGCTATTCCGCCCGGCACCAATCAAGGCGATGAACGATCAGTCTCGGCTCAGGATCACTCCAGCCCATTATGCGTACCTAAAGATCTCAGAAGGTTGCGATCGCACTTGCACGTTTTGTTCAATTCCTTCGATGCGCGGCAAGCATGTCACAAAGCCCATCGAGATGGTCCTTGACGAAGCTCGCGAACTTGTGACTGACGGAGTTCGCGAACTGATTCTTGTGGCTCAGGATACCACGTATTATGGGATGGATCTTTACGGAAAAGTGCGGTTGGCGGAAATGCTGAAAGAGCTGCAAAAAGTCGACGGCATCGATTGGATTCGGCTGATGTACCTGTATCCGATTAACTTCTCGGATGAGTTGATTAACGTGATCGCGGATTCGGGAAACATCCTTCCATATCTCGACATGCCTCTGCAACACATCAACTCGACTGTACTAAAACGCATGCAGCGCCGCGTCAGCAGCGAACAAACGCGAGAGTTGGTCGGAAAACTACGTGAACGCATTCCCAATGTTGTACTGAGAACGACGTTCATTACTGGTTTTCCGGGTGAAACCGATGAACAGTTTGAAGAACTAAAGCAGTTTGTAAAAGAGACTCGTTTCGAACGAATGGGCGTGTTCACGTATTCTCTGGAACCGGGGACACCGGCAGTCAAACTGGATGGTCATCTGCCTGAAGAAGTCAAAGAAGCCCGCCGCGATGAACTGATGGAACTGCAGCAGGAAATTGCATTTGAGCACGCCGACCGCATGATTGGCTACGAATTGGATGTCATTATCGATGAAGAGATTGGCGACGGAGTTTATGTTGGCCGATCCTTTGCAGATGCTCCGGAGATTGATTCCAACGTCATCGTCACGGGAGCCGAACTGCAAATAGGCGACATGGTGCCAGTCGAAATTATGGAACGACAGGATTACGATCTGGTCGGAATGGTCTCCATGATTGATGATGAGGACCTGGAAGAGTAAGGTTCCAAGGTGCCGGGCGTCTGGATTTGGGGAAACTCAGACTCGGGCTGAACATGAAGCAGCCAAAGTTTCTCCCGGACGCCGCTTCCACTCAAAAATCTCTGGTCCGATCCAAGCCACGCTTGCAACTGCATTCTGACTTTGTATGTCTCCAACGGAACCTACAACACCAACCGAAGCAACTCCACAATCGCGGAGTCGTGCCGTCATTGGGCGTGAATCGCTCAACATGCCGAATTTCATTACGGCAACCCGTCTGCTGCTTTCGGTCGTGTTGTTCTCCATGATCGCTACCGGAGGCTGGTGGATTTCTGCCGCAGCAATTTTTGTACTTGCAGCGTCAACCGATGCCCTCGATGGATATTTGGCTCGACGTTACAAACAGGTTACGGTTCTGGGGCGCATTCTCGATCCGTTTGTCGACAAAGTCATCGTCTGTGGAACGTTTGTTTTTCTGTTAGAACGCCAGGGCGAGTCGGATTCCGGAGTAAACGCATGGATGGTGATCATCATCATAGGCCGTGAAATGTTCGTCTCCAGCCTGCGAGGAATTCTCGAAAAAGAAGGCAAGGATTTCTCTGCCAGCCTCGCCGGAAAATTGAAGATGACGCTCCAATGTGTGGCGATCACAGCGAGCCTCCTGTCATTATCTGAAAGCCTGCATTGGCCTTGGCTTGTCACGGCCCGCGACCTGCTGCTTTCGGTCGCTGTCGCTGTAACGATTTGGAGCGGTCTGGTTTATCTGCTTCGAGGGTTTTCCCTGCTTCGCGAGGGCTAGAACTCCACAAATGCGCTCCCCCGATTTTACTTCGTGCGGGTTTTCCCAGCACCTGTTCCTGCTCTAACAGCACTTATTAGTAACACTTGAGGCAACGCGCGCTGATATGGGGGATTTCATGCAAGTCAGGTTAAAGATCCTCAGATCATAGAAGCGGACCACGTTGGCGGGCTGTAATACCTGGAAACACCCACAGGAACCACCCGCCATTTGTCCATTGGTGATTTTTGCCCAGGCTGGCTATGAAACTTGAATGCTTGCGCACCCGAAGAGAATCCTGCACCTCTGATTTGTATGGCACTGACGATTCTTTCAAGACTGTCACGGGGCAACTACACACCGGGACCGTTAACACGCCCCCCCATCCCTCGATTCTTTTCACTCAATCCAGATTCTGTATATTTAGTCAAGACAAGAGTTGGAGCCACCTTCATGATTCAGCCAATCTCTCCGTCAATGTCCATTGGCACTTACTCGTCGCTTATTTCCGATGAGATCGCCTATCGCACTTGGATTTGCCGCCGGGAAGCAGCTCGCCAGCAAATCCGCCGGCTCTCGCGACGAGAACTGCAGGTCGTTCAGCTCGTCTCTATTGGACTTGCAAACAAGAGCATCGCCCAGGAATTGCAGATCAGCGTAAAAACCATCGAGAAACATCGTGCCAATGCCGCTCGAAAACTTGCCGTGAACAGTACTGCAGAAATGGTAACAATCACAGTTCTTGCGGACCACGAAATCCAGGAACCAGTGCGAATAGCGAGTCATAACTATTTCGAAACACCGGAACCGATGTTGGTTGAAAACTAACAAAAAACCTTGGGACTTGCGGCCGGTTTGTCCAGCATTGCAGCACTTCGCACAGTAAAAATCGCTCAAATCCTTCGAGCAAAACACCTTGTCGTCCTCGCACCGAATCCGCAGCCGTTGACTTTCATCCAGTCAGGAACGACACCCGTTTCCGGACAGCATGCCGACCACGCAACTGTATTTTGCCTTCCCGAAGACAGGCGACTGAGGCGAATTCCGTCCGTTGACTAGCCAGGGACCGCAGCACTTGTACACTTTGCCCTCCGGAAGGCAACGTTACCGTACTTTCCCGGCAGTGTTTTTATAGAGTTTGAATTGTGTCGATCTCCTGATGGATTGACGGAAAAGACACACACGGCTCTGCAAAGACTGACGAGGTTCAACCGAATCTGCGTTTCTGCCACAAGAGTTCATTATGGTCGTTTCTGAAAACACAACGACCCAAATCAGAGTTTTCATTTTGTGGTGACTGGTCTTTGAGTAGTTCTTCCATGCCGTCTCCTCCCTCCGTTCAGTATGCGTCGCGCACCGACAAGGGGATGCGCCGCGCCATGAATCAGGATTCGTTGCAGGTACGCATGTGCAGCGACTACGAAGAGTGGACTCGATGCGGCCACTTGTTTGTCGTTGCGGACGGCATGGGAGGCCATGCCGTTGGGGACCTGGCAAGTCGCATCGCTATCGACACTCTTCCACATGCCTACTTCAAGCAGGAAGCGACGTCGGTTGAAAACCGATTACGAGACTCTATTGTCGCCGCAAACAAAGCGATCAATGATCGTGGCCGCGAGAATCGTGAGTTCGAAGGCATGGGGACTACTTGCAGCGTTCTAAGTCTTTCAGAACGGGGCGCACTGGTTGGACATGTGGGCGACAGTCGAGTGTATCGAGTTCGCAAAGGTCAAATAGAACAACTGACGTTCGATCATAGTCTTCAATGGGAAATGATTCGCCTCGGCAGAGCTACTCCTGAAAACGTGGAGTTGTTTCATCCGCGGAATGTAATCACGCGATGTCTTGGGCCGGATCCTCATGTTCAAATCGACATCGAAGGTCCATTTTCTGTTGAGGCCGGGGATTCTTTTTTGCTCTGTTCAGACGGCCTGACAAATCACGTGTCCGATACTGAGATTGGGCAGATTATTGGGTCGATGCCTCCAACCGAATCGTCTCGCCTCTTAATTAACCTCGCAAATTGTCGTGGCGGCTCGGATAACAGCACGGTCATTGTCATTGGAATCGACAGCTACCCGGTGCCATCAATCGCAGGATCCGCAGCAGGATCCACTTCCGTCGCTAAAGTGCGAACCGCTGAAATGGGAGCCCTGAATCGCAACGGTCTCTGGAAGGTTGTTCTGGAGATCGCTGCTGTCATTTGCCTGTTTTCGGGGCTCGTACTCGCGTTCCAGAAGAGTAAACCCGCAGGCATCGTGTTAATTGTAGCCGCGGTCCTCGCTTGGCAGATCAGCAGGAGAATTTCCGGGAAGCGGTCCGCAAGTACCTCGATGGGCGCCGATGTGGATCCACTGCCTGAATTCAGCCTTCCCGACCAGGCGGGGTCTGATCGTGACATTCCGAAAGCAACCGTTCGAAACGATCTTTCAGGTATTTCTCGCGCCGCCTTTTTCCCAAAGGCTCCTTATCGAGTGATCGAAGCCGATCTTTCAGAATCACTGCTTTCCCATCTTGCCGAGGTTCAGAGCGAACTCGTTCAGGCGGCTCGCGACAGTGGCTGGAAAGTTGATTTCGATGAACTAACAAATCTGAACCGACAGGCCGTGCAGGCACTTCAGATTGACAAGCTGGACCGAGCGATCAAGGCTCGAGCAAAGGCGATTGACCTCCTGATGCGCGAGCTTTATCAGCGATCCCGCACTAACTGACAACCCTGCGACTTGAACAGTTTCCAGGGAACTTTCCGTCCGGCTTGCAGCCATCGTTGCAGTCGGTATAAACAAGCTTGTTTCGCAGGAAACGAACATCCGGGCAGCGTGCGCTGCCTTTGGCGGGCGGTTCAGGCAGTTGAAATTGTAACTGTCCGGTCAGAACTCCAATCGCCCAGAAATACCTTTCTCGCTTCAGTTTTTCAGAGGTTCTCAGACGAATGCCTATCGCAACGCCAAAACAGTACGCCGCCATGCTTGATGCCGCTCAAAAAGGCAATTATGCGTATCCGGCTATCAACGTCACATCTATTATCACCATCAACGCCGCGTTGAAGGCATTTTCAGATGCGAAGTCTGACGGCATCATTCAATTCTCAACAGGGGCTGGCGAATTTGCGTCAGGACTAAACGTAAAAGATGCAGTGTTCGGAACATTGGTTCTGGCCGAAGCCGCTCATCGTCTGGCAGAGAAGCACAACGTGCTTATTGGACTGCATACTGACCATTGCCAGCCAAAGAAAGTCGATAGTTTCCTGAAGCCCCTGATCGCCGCCACGGCCGCTCGCCGTAAGGCAGGACAGGGCAACCTGTTTAATTCACACATGTTCGACGGCTCAGAGCTGCCACTCGAAAAGAATATGGCAACCAGCCAGGAATTGCTGAAGCTATGCGCAGAAAATGAAATCATTCTGGAAGTTGAAGCTGGCGTGGTCGGCGGCGAAGAAGATGGCATCGACCACTCTGAAGTTGCCAACGAAAAATTGTACACCACTCCCGAAGACATGGTGGCCGTTCATGAAGCACTCCACGGACGCGGGCGGTTCATGTTTGCTGCAACTTTCGGCAACGTTCACGGTCACTACAAACCAGGCGCTGTCAAGTTGAAACCGGAAATCCTGCGAGACGGACAAACAGCTGTCACTGCCAAATACGGCAAGGATGCAGCATTCGATCTGGTCTTTCACGGCGGCTCAGGCACACCTGCCAGCCAGTTGCAGGAGACTCTGGAGTACGGCGTGATCAAGATGAATATCGACACTGACACTCAGTATGCTTTTACTCGCCCAATCGTGGACTTCATGATGAAGCATTACGACGAAGTCCTGATGATTGATGGCGAGATTGGATCCAAGAAGGCCTACGATCCTCGTACGTACCTGAAGCTGGCCGAAACCGGAGTGGCAAACCGCATGATTCGCGCCTGCAACGAACTAAAGAGCACTGGACAGACGATCTTTGGCAAGGTCTGATCAATTAAGTCGCATCAAGTTCAGGCTTTTGGTGGCTAATGCCCCACTGAGTGTTCTGGCGAAGTCAAAGGCTCGGCGTTGAACACAATGTCGAGCTTTTTTTTAGCTCCTGATCACCTTCGCGGCGATATCGTCCTTCAACAATCGAGCTGAGGGCACAGCGTCGGCAAACCGTATTGGACGGCCAATGGGTGTCATGATCTCTTTGCGAGCATCAATCCCCATCGCCACCATGATCGTGGCGTATAGCTCAGGCACCAACACAGGATCTTCAGGGCCGAACATCTTGCCGCCTGCCGACATCTGCATACCGGCAGACTGCTGAGGAATCTCTGACGGAGTTGAGCCAATCACGGAGCCTTCGCGGAAGCCACCGCCGGCAATCATACACGAAAACCAGTTTGGCCAATGATCTCGACCACCCGCCGGATTAATGCTCGGCGTTCGCCCGAATTCGCTCATGCAAAGTACGATTGTCGATTCCAGCAGATCTCGCTCGCGTAAATCCTTCAGCAGATTCGCAATTGCCGGATCAAGTATTTTTGTTTGTGTGATGTGACCTTCATGATTTGAAACATGTGTGTCGAAACCCGACAGATTCACTTCAATAGAACGCACACCAACTTCAACAAGTCGCCGAGCTATAAGACAGCCTTTTCCGAACGACGTGTCGCCGTAGGCTTTTCGGACGGCAGCCGGTTCGTCTGCTAGTTCAAATGCCTTTAATTGACCTGAAGTCATCATAGTCAGGGCTCGATCCAGCGTATTCTGGTGCAGAGTTCTTTTGGCTGCAAACTGGCGGTGCTTTTCAAATTGCTGACTGACGACATTGAGGCCCTTCAAACGATCGGCCTGACGTTCTTTAGAAACATAAGATTTCAGATTTGAAAGCCCATCGCCGGGACTGAAGACTCGAAATGCATCCCATTGATTACCAAGGTACCCACCCTCCGGTGTGGCAAATCCGCCAGGAGCGAGTGCCACATGCTGAGGAATCTCAATCTTTGAATCGGGAAGCTCGTGGGCCGCGATAGCTCCCAGAGTCGGATACTTCAATGTGGGCTCCGGGCGATATCCTGTCTTCACAAAGGCCGAACCTCGTTCATGGTCGCCTTCCCTGGACGTCAGCGATCGAATCAGCGTACACAGATGCATCTGCTCGGCTAGTTGCGGCAGCATCTCCGAGATGCGAGTGTCTTTAGCAGTGGTTACAATGTCTTTGACCTGTCCACCGGTCGGGGATCCCGGATGTGGATCCCAAGTTTCCAATTGACTCATCCCACCGTTCATCCAAAGTGTGATGAGCGATTTTGGCCGTTCTTCGCTTCGTCGCGATGCGGCCTTTGAGCTCATCCCCGGCAGAGCCAGAGTGAGTCCACAGGCCGAAAGAAATTGCAACAAATGGCGTCGACTGATATCAGCATTCATGGTTTTTCCTTACTATCTATCGTGCAGCCCGTTGCTGAGTCGACCGGACATTCTTCGGCAAAAAATCGTCGCTTCAATATGGTTGAGGAAGTGGTGACGAATGTGAAACGCGGCTAAATGGGAGGCGAGGCGGTGATCTCAATGGTTCCACGAAAACTCAGGGCTGTTAAACAGAGTCCAGAACAAGTCCTGCACAACCTCCGCCTGAGAACGATTCGGTTTTGGATCAGGCTCGGGAGTATTCGGCTCCGTGTAGCGTTTTTTCGCGACCGCTTCATAGGTCATTTCGAGTAATTCCAGGAAGTATTTTCGTTCTTCCGCACTTGGGCGCCGCGCCAGGCACGCCAGATAGCTGTTTTCCACAATCGCCGCATCGTCAGGTGAAAAACTGATGATCTGGCCAGCAGCCGTCAGCAACTCGGCTTTGCTGAGTTCGGAAGAGAACCGACCGTTCATTCGCAATAGAGCCTGGGGAATCGTCCCCACCTGCTGCAACAGCTCATCGTCACCCATGTCCCCATACTCGTTCATGAAATCATTTTCATTTCCGAACTTCTGGGCTCGTGCGATCAGGTTGGAATTCTGATCAATCGATCGAACGTGACCAGCCTGAAAAAGAGATCCGATGACTTGCTCGGGCCGAAGTCTTACAAGTGGAAATACCGACCAGGCATCGACCTGAGCGGTATAGCGTGCTTCGTCATCGCCGGCGGATTCTGAGGAAAGTTGAAAAACGTCCGACAACGCAATCAGCCGGATCAAAACGCTTAACCGATCACCGCGGGATCGAAACTCCTGACCCAGAATATCAAGGACATCCTGTTCGCCATCCACAGGATGTGGCAGGTCATCGACAGGTTCATGCCATGGCTTGCCCAGCATAAAACCCCAGACTCGATTGGCGATCGCTCTTTCAAATCGACGATTGTCTTTATGCGTAATCCATTGTGCTAATTGATGGCGAAGTCCTCCTTCGGCTGGCATCCACTCGGGATTGAACGGAACCGCCGCTGGGACGATTCGAGCGTCCTTCTCCTCGGTGCCCGGGTCAACGATTTTGTAGACTACCTTCTTTTTGTTTTCGCCAACTTGCTTATCCGTAACGCCACCAACAGTGACCGACGCCTGACAAAAGAACGCCGCCAGCCCTTCAAAGTGTTGTTGCTTCCACTGAGGATCAAACGGGTGATCATGGCATTGAGCGCAGTCGATTCTCTGACCCAGAAAAGTTCGAACCGATCGACCAGCAAGCTTGTTGACGTTAATCGTTTCATCCTGCATCCGTGCCACCGTGATAAAGTTGGCCGCAGGAGCGTCGGTCCAAAGTCCTTCTGCAGAGATCAGTTCTATCGTCATTTCTGACCAGGAAACGTCTTTGCTCAGTTGTTCAGCAAGCCATGCTGTCATTCGATCTCGGCGATAGATAATGAACGGGCCGCCTTCAACTCCGACCAGACTGCGAGCTAATCGCTCGGCAAAATAATCACTGTAACGGGAGTCTTTGAGCATGCCAACAACCCAGCGATCAATCCTTTCTGACTGATCATCGGCTTCAAATCTTCGGATGTCTTCAAGAGACGGCACTGTCCCAAAAAGTGCGAGCGATAATCGCCGCAGAACCGAGAGGTCATCGGCTCGCTCGGCAACTAAAATTCCTTCAGCTTTCCACTCTTTCTGGAACTCTGCGTTCAAACGGCCCACAGCTGAACTAAGCTTCTGATCGTCGGAAACGGCAACCGGCAGGGCAGCGCGATGATCGATACGTCCGGCCAGATCAACGACTTTGAAGACAAGAAATGCGACTGAAAGAGCAAAGAGGACAACGATGGCTCGCATAAAAGAACATCTCCCTCACTCAACCCACTCCGGCTGGAACTCGAATTCTCTGCCATTCCATTAGTAATGCTTGATCATCGGTCATTCGTATCATGTGCCGGAAACCTGGCAAGTGGCTGCTAATTTTGGCAGGGATTCACCGAATTGAGCAAGTGCGGTCTGCAAGAATGGCCCTGTGGAGATCATAGTATACAAAAGAAGATTCGCTTCTGTTTTACTGCAGGCGCCAGGTCAATGGCACTCACTTTAGAAATAGATTTTATGAACGCAGTTTTTGGCACGACATTTGCGCCGCGCGGGAACAAGACGTTCGTTCGCTGCCCTTATGTCAGGTGTCAAATCGTGTCTGCTGATCATGAAAATATGTTGTCGG
>JANPHT010000230.1:0-3304 GCA_031424595.1 Planctomycetota bacterium | reverse complement strand
TTCACGCAGTATCCGCAGTGGTCGTGCAGCACCACCGGATCGTCGATCAATGAGCTGAAGCGCGCACTTGTGCGTACGGGCCTCGAGCATCAGTTCGACTGGAGTGTGATCGATCGCTGGCACCTGCACGACGGCTTCATCGACAGCATGGCACAGGTCACGCGCGAAGCGCTGCAACGTGTGCCTTTCCTGTCTCGCTCGCCATTCTGTTGACGTTACTGCTCAATCCACTCGTGAAGATGCTCCAGAGGCATGGGTTCGGTCGGATGCTCGCAGTGATGATTGCCGTTTCTGCGGCTGGAATTTTAATCCTGCTGATCGGTGGTTTGGTCACGCGGCAAATCACGATTTTCGCGGCTGAGTTGCCTCAAAATATGGCGAACATTCAAGCCAAAGTAAAAGCGTTGCGGCAGAGGGGGTCGAGCGTTTTCCCTGGACAATTCCAGCGAATGGCGGAAGAGATCCGTAGTGATGTCGATCTGCCGTCGGCCGGCCAGCCACCGCAGAAGATTGCACTACAGACTGAGTCGGGAAGAGAGGTGGCCGTAGAACCGGTTCTGCTGGCAACTAAACCCACACCATGGCTGACTCTGACGGGTTACCTGAGTTCGGCGTTTGAAGTGCTGGCCACGCTGGCGTTCTCCCTGATTCTGCTCATGATCTTTCTCGTTGGTCGTGATGACCTGCGTGACAGATTGGTTGTGCTCGCCGGAAAAGCAAGAATTGCCCTGACGAGCAATGCGCTGGAAGATGTCACTGAAAGGATAAGCCGGTATCTGATGATGGTCGCCGCGTTGAACGGCGGCTACGGTGTAGTGCTCGCACTGGGCCACATTGACAATCAGCTCCGGGATCAGACTGACCCAACGGCAAATCGACTGGACGAATCTCTGCCCACCAAATACGTTTCTCAACCGATCTTCGACGGTCGAGTGAAGGTCCTGTTGTGTCCCGCGGCCGACGAATCTGATTCTGCGGCCCTCGACATGCTGCGGAAACTTCTCAATCCGGATCAGTGGGACGTCGAACAAACTGCGGTGGAAACATTGACCTCCGAACTGGTGACTCGCGTCGCTCTGGAACGGCCCGCCATTCTGTGCATCGCCGCTCTTCGTCCCCGAGGACTGGCGCATGCTCGCTACCTGTGTAAACGGCTGAGAGACAGTTCGCCTCAGTTGCAGATCGTTGTCGGCAGGTGGGGAAAAAAACGCAACGTCAGGATTAAACGCGAACAACTGGAAGACACTGGGGCTTCATTCGTCACCACGACACTGGTGGAAACTCCCCTATTTCTGAAATCGACGTGATTCGCCTATTCATTTGACGGTGGCCTGTGAAAAAATCATCCCAACAACTCGTTTCTCACAATCAAACCATGGTGCTTTCGTACTTGGGCATCCGTCGATCGGTGGGTGGTCTGGCGCTGTTGTTGCCAGTGGTACTTGGGCCAATCGGCAGGTTCCTGTTCGGCATTGAAATTCAGGAAAACGTCAGCAACTACTACCATACGCCGATGCGGGACGTTTTCGTTGGAGTCATGTGCGCGATCGGCCTCTTCATGTTCTGTTATCGCGGGGCTAGTGAATTCGAAAACTGGATGGGCAATGTCGCTTGCCTTGCAGCGGTCGGTGTCGCATGGTTTCCGCTCGATGCTCACAGCGATCCTATGCATCAGTCGAGTGTTGCAGGATACCTGCACACCGGTTTTGGGGGACTGTTTTTTTTGACTCTTACCGTTTTTTCGTTTTACTTTTTCCCGAAAAATGAGCCCGAAGACAAATCACGGTGCTGGCCGTTGGGCCGAAACGCGGTGTTTGTAGTCAGCGGTACCGCGTTGCTGATTTCCTTACTGGCGATGGGTGTGTATCTGTTCCTTTTGGAAAATTCCATCCGAGTACAATTAACAAAACTGAAATTTCTATTTTGGATGGAATGGATCGCCATTTGGGCATTTGCGATTGCGTGGCTGGTCAAAGGGAGGACGTTGCTGATGATTGGTGAAGGGCTGGAAATTGTGAAGTCTTTCAAGCAAAAAAAACACCGAAGGGGAAAGCCACGAAAAAACAGGCCCGCCGAATATGTTGCCGGGCCGGGAGAAAACAATCCAACAAGCACGTAAGTGAATTGCATGACTTTGCCCTCCACCGAGCTTCTGGTTCAGAAAGCTCACGGAATCGAATGCCTCGTGCTGTGGGTGCCGTTCGCCGTCTGGCAGGTATGACGTCGATGCACAACGCGTGATTTACCGCTCTGTTTTGTGACCAGTGTAATTCCGCTGACCCCGCAAGTTCGTCAGCCGTCGTTCTGGGATAGAATATTTCGCAGTTGAGCATTCTCAATCTGCTCCTGGGCGACGAACCGGCGTTTCGCGAAAATGTCGGGATTTCCCTGCGTCTGACGCAGGGGGATGAGCACCAGCCCATCAGACTCGTCCTGTACCGCACGACGGATTCTCCCGCTGATGAGGTGTTTGATGAAATGCTGGTGGCCGCTTTGAGCTACCACCGCAGAGGCAACAACTTCGCGGGCTCGTCGAGGAAAAAGTACCCTTTTCTGAATTCGAATGAGATTCGACCAGACTTCTGCTTGCCGACCCACCTTCGGCAGATAACCTTTCCCATGGTTGCGATGGAATTCACCTCGGATTGGTATAGGGGTTGCCTGATGCACACCGCGAAGAATTGTTGACCGACGCTTGAATGGCGGGAGTCATCGTCGGTGGTTGAAGACATGTTTCATGGAGGTCAGTGTCATGCTTGTACTTTCTCGCCAGCCCGGCCAGAAAATTGTCTTTCCAGGACTTGGCATTTCGATTGAAGTTTTGCGGTCACAAGGTTCGGTGACCAACCTGGGGATTGAAGCACCGTTTGACGTGCAAATCATGCGTGAAGAATTGCTGGACCGAACTCCTGCGTTGGAGAATGCCAGCTCAACGATTGCCATGAAGCCCGGGGAACGGGTTCGGCAGCACGAATTGAGGAACAAGCTCAACGAACTCACTCTGAAACTGCAGTTACTGCAGCGGCAACTTGAACTAGGCCGTCCGACCGACTCTGACGGCCGGTTGAACACTGTGTTGTCTGAGCTCAATGATCTGGAACGGCTGACTCCCGACCACCGGCTACCCTTGAATTCTCTGCACGTGCTGATTGTAGAAGATCAGGCAAACGAGCGAGAATTGCTGGCAGATTGTTTGCGACTTTCTGGAGTGCGAGTCACAACCGTGGGCGACGGTCGTGAAGCATTCGACTACTTGCATGACCACGAAATTCCCGACCTGGTATTGCTCGACATGCACATGCCG
>JANPHT010000229.1:0-13228 GCA_031424595.1 Planctomycetota bacterium | reverse complement strand
TCTGGAAGGCGCGATCGAGATGCCTTTTGACCTGCAACCAAGTGTCTGGAGCGTTGGCAATGTCTATGCCGAGCAACCAGGCAAAATGCGAGCGACCCTGGGAACCAAGATCTTTGAACAGCTTGATATCGAATCTATCACCAGTCCATCGGGACTAGTCACTGTAACTCCCTTGCCGCTAACGGCAGAAGACAGAGCGTTGAATACATTCGTCAGCGGTCACTCCCTTGAAGTACTAGTCTCTGAAAACATTCCAGCCGGAGTATTTGCGGAAGAAATTCAAATCAAGGTCGCTCAGCTGAAAGAACCCATTAGAGTCACCGTATCGGCAAAAAAACAAGGTGTCCTTCGGCTTCAACCGATGGCGGGCACCTGGTTTGACCCTGACAGAATGCAATTGAAACTCGGTTCGTTTCCAGCCTCCGAGGGTCGAAGTGCGACCATGCTTCTGATCGTTGATGAGAAAGAAATGCCTGAGCCATTCCAGATTACTGAGGTCAAATCCGACCCTTCATTTGTTACAGCGGCCATTGAGCCCATTGGACAGCCTTCAGGAACAGTACATCGATACGTCTTGACAATCGCCGTGCCCCCGGGAAAGCCTCATGTCCAAAAGGTAGAATCCGCACCAGGCACTCTGAAGTTGTCTACAAACCATCCGTCGGGAGAGGGTATTCACTTCGACTTGCTGCTGTATTCTAACTGAGTTTCACTGGAGATTTCTGATGTCAGAGCCTTGCGCCATCCGTTGTGGTAACCCTCTATTAACGGAGGTTCAGGGGCATGCTGGAAAACGAATCCTATCGCTCTCGAGAAGTCTGAAGGGGGCTTTTGGGGTTCTCTAAAACTCAGCAAAAAGCTATTGTTTTACTTTTCTCGGAGGTGTTTCGGCACCCCTGCCGTCTGGCAACAGGGCGAAGCTCGCATGCGTAATTCGACATTCGTTGTTCTCAGTTTTCTGGGATTGATCTTTCTTGCGGCCTCTTTGATCTGGATGCCCATTCCGGACGATCCGCGTGACCCAAATTCTCCTCGGCCAGTAACTGCTCCTGATGCCATCCCGGAATCAGCACAAGCCGGCTCCAATAAAACCGCGAGCGTTGATCCAGGAAAAAATTCCACGGAAACAACGAGTGAACGGCCTGCCACTCAACGCCCCGTTTCTCCCCTTCAGTTTCCAAACTGGCCGAAGCCACGAATTGCTATTGTCGCGACAGGCGAACAGCACGGCTATTTCGAACCCTGCGGCTGCACTGCAAATCAACTGGGCGGAATGTCTCGCCGAGCGGGCCTGTTCGAAAAAATCAATTCACTTGGCTGGGACGTCCGAGGAATGGATGTGGGCGGCCTCTCACGTCGCACTGGCCCTCAGGCTCAATTGAAGTTTGAGACCACTTTGGAAGCACTGCGACAACTCAAGTACGTCGCCCTTGCGTTAGGGCCGGAGGAACTCAGGCTCGAACCGGGCTATCTTCTTTCACAACATTTGAACGATGGAGATACGCCGCTTAGTTTTCTGGGAGCAAATCTGCTGTTCTTTGGCTCGAAAGATCTAGGCACACCGCTGGCGTCTACCATCATAGAAGTCGATGGATACAAGGTCGGCATCACGAGCATCATGAGCGATAAAATTCGACGAGAAGTGATTCCGGATCGCACGGCCGAGGAAGCGGCGGCGGCGGACTTGCAATGGACCGACCCAACGGAGGCGCTTAAGGCAGTGCTGCTGCAGTTCAAAGAGGCGAATGTCAACTTCCGCATTCTACTGTCTCAGTCGACCGATGAGGAAATCCGAAAGCAGGCCAGCGATTTTCCAGAGTTGGACATCATTGTCGCGGCTGATGGAAAGGATGGTGATCTAAAGCCGGAAATGATCGGCCCTGTTCGATTGCTTCGCGTCGGTGAAAAAGGAAAGACTGCTGGCGTTATCGGGCTCTATCCCGATGACAAGATCGATCCGGTTCGCTACGAATTGGTCACATTGTCGCCTGACTACTTCACGGAGTCAGAAGAAATGACGGACCTGATGAAGACTTATCAGGAACGACTGCGTGATGGTCAGATTGTTACTGCCGATGGGCCTGTAGGACATCCTTCGGGAGCCACGTTTGTGGGAGTGGCCAAGTGCGCCGAATGCCACACAAAAGCATTCGCAGTTTGGAAGGAGACTCCCCATGCCCATGCTTTCGAAAGCCTTGATCCGGCCAACAAACGACCTGGCTTTGAACGCCTCCACGATGTCGCGCGAACATTCGACCCAGAATGCATTTCTTGTCATGTGACGGGTTGGGAACCTGAGGAGTATGTTCGATTTCGCGGAGGCTTTTTGAATGAAGAATTTGCCGCTGACGAATCTGAAAGACTGCTGCAGTCTTTAATGGCTGGCAATCAATGCGAGAATTGCCATGGCCCAGGAAGCCGACATATCGAGCAGATTGAAGCGGGAAATCAGGAAGCGGCCGCCAAAGAAATGAAGGTCTCGCTGGAACAGGCCAAGAATCAGACCTGCGGAAAGTGTCACGATGCAGACAACAGTCCGGATTTCAATTTTGAAAAATACTGGGAGGATGTAAAGCACTCAGGTAAAGATTAAGCTCCTATCACACCTGACGCCTTTTCATTGTGAATTCCTGATGGACTCATTGATACTTCAGCAGCTTGAGCAACTTTGCGAAGCGCCCTTACCCGCAGAGTACCTGCAACGCCTTCAGTCCTATCCAACGGCTTTGCAATCCGCCAACAGAGCGGACGATGGCAGTGATGCGGAAGGAACTGCAGCTGACGTGGAATTCCTCATTTCTCATCTGGAAATCCTGAATATTAATCTGGAAGTCCGTTGCGGCAGCATTCTCGATCCTGAAGGTCAGGAATTCCGATGGCCCGATCAGCTTCTGGTGATTGGCGAAACGGGTGATGGAGACTATTACTGTGTTGATACTGATGGCGAACACGAAGGCGTACTTCAATTTCGCCACTATGCCGTGGAATTTGAGGTCATTGCAGATTCGCTGGATGATTTTGTCGAAATGCTGATGCAGGCATTTGTGGAACGCAGCACGACAGACGACGACACCGAAGATGATGACGACGGCGAGCTCCTGGATGCCCCTGACGAAAAAACTTCCGAGTGACAATTCATGCAGTCCCCAAAAAATATCAAGGTCCACAAAGAGCAGCGAGTCCTCGAATTGATCTGGACAGATCATGATGTGGCCCGCCTTCCGTTTCGTACGGTGCGGCAGAACTGTCGCTGTGCTGTTTGTGTCGATGAACTCACTGGCAGGCAGTTGCTCAATCCAGAATCAGTTCCGGAAGATCTCGGGCTTCTTGAAGTGTCGCTCTGTGGAAACTACGCGTTGCGAATTCGGTGGTCCGATACCCACGATTCTGGATTGTTCACATGGAATCATCTGCGGTCTATCGGCGATAAAGTTGCCCCTCCCGGAAATCCTTAAGTAGGTGACTGGCCACAACGTGGTGGGATCCTTCAGAATTCACGCCGCTCGCAGACGAATTGTGTTGGACAAGTTAGTCACTGTTGCACTTTATCCAATGCTTCTTTACTGTGCGGTCGTGCGCTGTTTCCTCCCCATGAGCGAGTACAGGAATCTTCATGCAGAACCTTATCCGATTCGTTTTTCTTTCGGCCCTGAGTATCTCCACTGGATTCGCTTCTGCTGATAACTGGCCACGATTTCGAGGTGAAAATGGCACCGGTCTCAGCAGACAGACGGGAATTCCTGTGACATGGACAGACCAGGACTACGCCTGGAAAGTCGATCTGACAACCGTCGGCCACTCAGCTCCTGTGATCTGGGAAAAAACGCTTTTCCTCACATCCGCGACTGAGGGTGGTGAAGAACGATTCCTGCATTGCCTTGACGCCGACACGGGAAAACAAAATTGGCTGGTTGCCGTGCCTTTAGGTGAGAGTAGCAAACACCTGAAGAACAGTTGGGCATCCAGTACTCCTGTCACCGATGGGCATCGCGTGTATGCGATGTTCGCTGACAGCACAAAACTCATGATCGCAGCGTGGGACTTTGCGGGGCATCAGGTCTGGACAAGAGACCTTGGCAGTTACGAGAGCGAACACAACCTTGGTGTTTCGCCTATCGTACAGGATGGCTTTCTGATCGTCACAAACGATCAGGTAGGCCCAAGCTCCTTGTTAGCGTTGAATCCAGAAACCGGAGATACGATCTGGACTGCAGCCCGCGAACACGGAAAGACGTCCTATTCAACGCCGGTGATTGCGCCCGGAAAGGGCTCCAACTTACAAATTATCAGCATCAGCGAGTCCAACGGAATTACCGGCATCGACCTGCAGACTGGAAGACAGAACTGGCAGACCGACAAGCTTCCCATGCGAACAGTTGGATCACCCATCGTTGCGGATGGACTTGTCTTTGCGACCTGCGGTGAAGGCGGTAATGGCAAGTATTTCGCAGCCGCGAACGTCGACGTTGACGCAGCGAACGCATCTCGCGTGATCTATGAGCGTAAGACGATGCTACCTTATGTCCCATGCCTCCTTGCCAAAGACGGCCTGTTATATCTCTGGGGCGACAAAGGGATTATTGTTTGCCTGGAAGTGCCCACAGGCAGGGAAGTGTGGTCCGAACGTATTGACGGACAGTTCAGTGGTTCCCCAGTCTGCATCGAAGATCGGCTTTACTGCGTAACAGAAGATGGCGTCGTCGTCGTTCTGAAGGCTGGTCGAGAATTCAAAGAATTGGGACGAACTGCCTTGGGTGATGATTGCCATTCAACGCCGGCCGTCGCAAATGGCCATCTTTACATTCACACGTTCCACAACGTCTTTGCGATCAAAGCTAAACCGTAATGAAAGACCCGGACGCCGCAGTCTGTGTCCGCCCAAGTGAATCTTCAGATTTCTTGATGACAATTCGATGTGCCGAACGATAAAGTTCACGCAATTACTCTGTCTGGACAGCCCAGACAGCAACGGAAGACTTCTCATGGACTGCCGGTCCTGGATGTCGGTCAATTCTGTCATTGATTGATAAACGAGGTTGTTCCCATGAATGGAGCATGGCCTGGGGGACCTTGCCCTCAATGCGGTGATGACATGCCGCCGCTGGTGGTTCACTGTAGAAACTGTCGCGCGCTGCTGAATAACGAATTGTCCGAAGACAGCGTAGAGATCCCTGTGTTTAGCCCACTACCGGAGATTGCTGTGATCGCCGCTGCCTCACCGAAAGGTCATTATGTCCTTTGCCCTGGCTGTCAAGAAGAACTTCGAATTCACACGAAGTACAAAGGCCTGAAAGTCCAGTGCAAGCATTGCGATCAAACATTCACTTACAACGGTTCCGTTGAAGTGAAGGCCTTCTACACACCTTGCCCGCATTGCACGAGTGAACTACGCGCTGCCCCGAAATACATGGGGAATAAAGTCGTGTGCAGACATTGCAGCGGGCACATCCAACTCATTTCCGAAGGCACATAGCGAGTAATCCCATTGTGACGAGAAGCCCATCCAGCTTCACAAATCTTCACGGCATCACCGCCGCGTACAGAAGGATAATCGCGAAGGCGCTCTTGCAAGATCAGAATTGCGACAAGAATCGCATATCGTTCTCATAAAACCGTCGAATATCGTCGACTCCGTAATGCTTCATGCAGAATCGCTCAATCCCAAGGCCGAATGCAAAGCCCGTGTAAACTTCCGGATCATATCCAACCGCAGCAAACACATTCGGATCGACCATTCCAGCGCCGCCGATCTCCATCCAGGTGTTTCCCCACTTCATATCCACTTCAACGGAA
The DNA here is from genome assembly GCA_031424595.1 of Planctomycetota bacterium. GTDB lineage: Bacteria > Planctomycetota > Planctomycetia > Planctomycetales > Planctomycetaceae > SXXK01. Next base: position 7,435 of record JANPHT010000229.1, on the reverse strand, counting down.
GGCTCTGTGAAGGGAAAGAAGGAGGGACGAAACCGAATTTCCACATCCGGACCAAGAAAACTTCGAGCAAACAGACTCAACACCGTCTTCAGCTGGGCCATCGTGACGTATCGATCCACCATCAGACCTTCCATCTGATGAAACATGCAGGAGTGCGTTGCGTCAATGGTGTCGGGGCGATAAACACGACCAAGCGAGACGATGCGAATGGGTGGATTTGTCGTTTCCATCGTGCGAATCTGAACAGTCGATGTCTGGCTTCTCAACAGGACCGGGCCGCCTGCAGCGACGGATGCACAGGCTACGTAAAAATTATCCAGCGGATCACGAGCCGGATGATCCTCCGGAATATTCAGAGCCTCGAAGTTGTGGCGTTCATCCTCGATCTCCGGCCCATCCACAACGGTGAATCCAAACCGCCCCATCAACTCACGAAACTCGGTAATCACACGCGTGATGGGATGCAGCTGACCAATTCGAGGTCTCTCGCCCGGCAGGGTGACATCAAAATCCGAAGCAGACTTCTCTGCCTGAGCCTTTAGCTTCTCCGCCTTCTCTTCCAGCTGTGCAGAGACCGACGTACGGACTTCATTGAAGCGTTTTCCGACAGCGGGCTTCTCCTGAGGAGTCGCGGTTCCGACAAGCTTCTGCAGGTCCTTCACCCGTCCGTTTTTCTGGCCCAGGAACTCAATGCGCACCTTTTCGAGAGATCCCGTATTCTCAGCAGCTGCAATAGCCAGAAAAGCCGTCGCTTCGAAGTCATTGAATGCGTGGAGAATATCCATCACTGCCGTTCCCGAAAACCAAACCACCAACGAAAACGGGCGAGCCCTGCTTAGAGATGGCTCGCCCGATTTTGAGTTCAAAGATTCCACCAACCATTAATCAGGCAACTGCACTGCGAGCCTTCTTAGCAATTTCAACGATCTCATTAAACACTTCTGGATTAGAAATTGCGATTTCGCTCAACTGCTTGCGATTCAGTTCCACCTTAGCCAGCGACAAGCCATGCATAAAAGTCGAATAGTTCATACCGCGCTCACGCACAGCGGCGGTGATACGCGTGATCCAGAGCGCCCGAAATTCACGTTTGCGAACGCGACGGTCTCGCGTGGCAAATGCACGCGCGCGGACCAACGTTTCCTTCACTGTTCGCAACAGCTTGCTGCGTCCACCAACATTACCACGCGCTTCTTTAAACAAACGCTTCTTTGAACGGTGACGAGCTTTCCCGAGACGAACACGCATTGGACCGAACCTTCAGAACAAATAACCGCATAACTTAAGGTTTGAATTTCAGACTGACCGCCACCCAGGCCATCAGCATTCCGCAATCAGAAAGCACTACGCGCCAGGTCGCAGAGCTTCGATCAGCAACTTCGCTTCAGCACCACACACCAAACCGCCCGCCCGAAGATTTCGCTTCCGCTTGGCTCCCTTATGACTAAGAAGGTGGCCGCGTGACGACTTACGATGCGTCGCTTTACCGGACGCCGTAATCTTGAAGCGGCGTTTCATTCCCTTGTGAGTCTTCTGCTTTGGCATTTTTTGTCTCCGCGACTCTTACCAACCTGATGAAAAGCTGGATCGCGATCTGAACTAATGTATACATTTTCCGAAGAAAGAGCCGGGGAGTATAGCCAACATCGATCCGGCTTGTAAAGGAGCTTGCAAACCGATCGACGACAATTTTCAGGCTCTGCAATGCTCTCGCATCCTTGAAACCTGCAAATGCGGCAATTTCACGCTCCACGAGCGATCGAACGATTATCGACCACGGCCCTTCTCTTCGGGAGTCATTTTCGGATTGAGAACTTCGAACAAACAGCTTCTGGCAACAAGGAGACGACTTCAGCCTTCGCCAATTGTCACCAGACTTGAATTGATTCTGCGATCAATCGGCTGTTTTTGCACGCCTGGCCCACGTTTTGGTTCGGAAACGGCAATCATTGCCGATCCGCGAAACCACATGTCTCAGATTGCCACTGTCAACTTGGAATCGACGTTGCGGCGGACTTTGATGTGGCGGTATTCTTCCCTTCTCACCCCACTGAACTCATGAATGGACTGCGTGGCCAAAAGACCGTCTCTCAACGTCTGCCGGCAATCAGTCTATTTACTCCTCTCCAATTCTGTCTCCTCTCCCAAGCTTGGCGCAAAATCGCTTTTTGTTGCGATCACCTTGCGGCCTTGCCCTTTCTGTAAGTCTCACCTTTCGTGTCATCCTGAAAGGCTCTCACAATGCCATCTTCGCGACTGCGTCATTTATTCCACGGTTTGTTGGTTATTGCTGGCAGTGGCTCTCTTGCAGGTTGTGCCAGCATTGGTGGAAATATGGCCAATTCATCAGGAATGGGCTATTACGAAAAGGGCAACTACGCTGCTGCAGCAGAGGAGTTCCAGAGTGCCCTGAAATCCAGCCCAAACAATCCGGATTACATGGCTAATTTTTCCCGGTCTCGCATGAAGATGGGAGACTCCCAGAGCGCGGAGCGATACTACCGTCAGGCATTGACAATCGACCCGTCTCATCAGCCTTCCTATCACGGCCTTGCGGAATTGATGGTGGATCAGGGAAGGAATCAGGAAGCTCAGGCCATGTTGACGACATGGGCTGGAACTCAGCCTTATATTGCAGAATCGCACGTGGAACTTGCATGGCTGCAACGTGAGATGGGTAACCCACAGGCAGCCGCGCTGTCGCTGGAACGTGCCCTGGAAGTGAACCCCAATCATGCCACCGCTCTGGCTCACATGGGTCAGTACTACGAGGAAACGGGCAATACTGACGAAGCCGTTGCTTATTATCAGGATTCCCTTCAGGCGGACTGGAATCAGCCTGAGGTGCATTCTCGCATGGCAGCAGCCTCGCAGAAAGTCGGTGCCGACAGCCCCATGGCTGCCACCGCCATGGCAAGAGGAGTTCATCCCTATAGCATCGCTCGTCAGCAAACAGCGTTCGGTCCCCCATCTCAGGGCGCTCAGATGGCACAGATGCAGATGGTGCAGTCTCAAATGGCAATGGCCAGTAATCCTTTGTACGGACAAGCCACTCCTGGAATGACGCCGAACCAGATGGCAATGAATCCAGGAATGAATCAACAGCCCACATCAGCATTCTACCCGCCTGGATCTGTCACGGGTTGGCATCAGTCAACATCGCCAATTCCGATGATGCCGACTCAAACCGCATCTTTTGGCACAACGGCCCCGATGATGAGCCAACCCGCAGATTCAATGTCATGGCCAACGGAAACGACGATGCCAGTCAGCACTCCGTTTGAGATTCCTTCGACTCCCGCCTCCAGCACTGCTGTTGCTCCAACTCCGGATCCTGCATTTTCTTCCGCGCCAAAGCCCTCACCAATAACAACGGTATCCTTTGCGCAGCCATCAACTTCAGCGACAACTTCTGAATCCATCAGCTCGAATTCGAACAGTGAAACTCCGTTTGTCGATGCCTTCTGAAGGCCTTGCGTTCCGAATCCGGAATGTGAACGCCACCCCGACCAAAACCATTGGGGGCCAAACTCTGCATTTGCGTCACCACAGAATGGGTCGCACAACCTCACCATGCACATCCGTCAGACGAAAGTCTCGACCCTGGTAACGGTAGGTAAGCCGTTTGTGATCGAGCCCCAGAAGGTGCAGGATGGTCGCATTGAGGTCGTGCACGTGGACTGGTGACTCCACGATGTCCATGCCGAAGTCATCCGTGCGACCGTGAGAGATTCCTCCTTTAATACCGCCGCCGGTAAGCCACATCGTGTACGCATCTTTGTGATGATCCCGGCCCGAAACATCTTTGCCATTTCCGTCACCACCCTGACTTAGCGGAGTCCGGCCAAACTCCGAACCCCACACGATCAGCGTCTCCGACAGCAGACCGCGGGCTTTCAGATCCTTTATAAGTGCCGACATCGCCTGATCGACGTCTTTGCATTTCGCAGGCAATCGAGACTTTAAACCACCATGATGATCCCAGTCTGAATCGTACAATTCAATATACCGAACGCCGCGTTCAACCAGACGTCGTGCAAGCAGGCAGTTATTTGCAAACGAGGCCTCTCCCGGACGGGCTCCATACATCTCCAGCGTTGCGGTGGTTTCTTCGGAGATACCCATCAGTTCAGGAACGGAGGTTTGCATCCGGAACGCCAATTCATACTGGCTGATTCTTGTCGCAGTTTCAGGATCACCGGTCACTTCCTGCTGTAACTGATTCAATTCTCGCAGCGTGTCCAGTTCGCGACGACGATCCTCGGGCTGATACCCATCCGGACTGGAAAGAAACAGCACCGGATCGCCTTTGGATCGAAACTGAATTCCCTGATAGACACTCGGCAGGAATCCGGGCGACCACAAACTTGTTCCCGCACCTCCCGGCGGCCCGCTGAGCAAGACGACATAGCTCGGCAGATCCGCATTCTCAGATCCCAGCCCGTAAGTGACCCATGCACCTAGACTTGGTCGGCCACCGCGCCCGAATCCGGAATGCAGAAACATTTGAGCAGGCGCGTGATTGATTTCATCCGTATGAACCGAACGAACTACTGTGATCTCATCAACAACTGTGGCCAGATTCGGCAACAGCTCGGACAGGACCTGCCCGCTCTGACCATGAGGCTTGAACGACCACGGTGATCCTGCGAGAGTCGATGTCTTTCCAATAAACGCAAAGTCTCGCCCTTTCGTAACTTCCTCCGGACACGGCTGATTATGTCGCTTAACCAGCTCGGGCTTCGCATCAAACAAATCCAGCTGTGAAGGGGCACCAACCATGTGCAGATAAATCACATGCTTTGCTTTCGGCGCGAAATGCGGACCAATTGTTTTCAACGCCTCAGAACTCGCTGTCGGCGTCGCGCCCGCAATCATTTCTGCGAGGGCAATGCTGCCCAGGCTGAAGCCAGACGCCCCAAGACAGAAGCGACGAGATTTTGCATTGTGAGTGATCATGAAATCTCCGAGCGACTGAACGATGTACCCCGGACCATTGTGACTTCTGCGATCGTGAGTCGCATCTGTCACGTCCGACTCACCTTAGGGTTTTGTAATCGTTTCATGCAGATTCAGAAGCACACTGGATACGCTGTACCAGGCTGCAACGTGGTATGGTTGTTCGGTGATCGATGCAGGCAATCCTTTTGTCAGAAGCTGAAGGCTGTCCGAGTGTTGCTGAAAGGCAAGCGACTGTTGCTGAAACAATCGCGTCAGGCTTTCGAGCTCCCGATTGGACGGCTTTCGTGATGTGCAAAGTTGAAATGCCAACTTCATTCGCGAATCGACATCCCTTACCGCGGTATTTGTGAGTACTCGATGCGCTAGTGCTCGCGCGGCTTCCACAAAGACCGGGTCGTTCAGCAGCGCCAACGCCTGCAGTGGTGTGTTGGTGCGAGTTCGCCTGACGGTGCAATCCAGTCGCGGGGACGCATCAAACGTCATTAAGCTGGGATTTGGTGCACTGCGTTTATGCACAACATAAATCCCGCGTCGATACTTCTGGCTGTCCTCGCTCACAACGTAGTCATACTGCTGACCTCCGACTTTGGCCCACAAACCGTCCGGCTGAACCGGTCGAATTGGCGGACCAAACTGAGTCAGGTCCAGCAGGCCGGAAACAGCGAGTGCGTTGTCGCGAATTGTTTCCGCGTCAAATCGAAATCGAGGTCCGCGAGCCAGTAGGCGATTCTGATCATCGCGCGCTGCCAACTCCACAATAATATGAGACGACTGACGATAGGTGGATGAGAGCACAATCGTACGAAGCATATGTTTCATCGACCAGCGATTCTGCATAAACTCAACGGCCAGCCAGTCGAGCAGTTCCGGATGAGTTGGCCGCTCCCCTTTGATTCCGAAATCCTCTGGTGTTGTGACAAGGCCCGCACCAAAAATTTCCGCCCACCAGCGATTGACAGTGACTCGCGCCACCAATGGATTGACTGGATCCACAAGCCATCTGGCCAGCGTAAGTCGATTCAGCGGTCCATCAGGTATCGGCGGGAGTACCGCCGGAGTTGCCGGCTGTACCTCGACCCCACGCTGGCGATAATCTCCTCGTTCAAAAACGTAAGTCGCTCGGGGCTCCTGCTCAACCATGACGAGCGTAGTATCCGGTGATAAACCAGCCAGCTCTTTCGTTGCCACACCGATCTGCCGCTGGATTCGCGTTGATGCCTGATCAGAAGCAACTCGAAACTCCACGACTGAATTTCGATCAGCCACCGACCAATCCGAAGGACCGCGTCTCAAGAGCGCGGCGAGGTTATCGGTGAGGCCCCCCGCTGGCTCGCTCGGATCATCATTGGTTCCCCCATCTCCGGTCACGGCAGAGATTCGAAAACATCCGAGTGTGCGTGCGTTGCCAAAGTCCTGGCGAAGTTCGATGGTCAACTCGTCGCCATCGTTCAGGTCGAGTGGTTTTTCGAGTATGAAATTTGCCCAGTGCGACTGCCCAAACTGAGGAGCAATCGCCCAACCAGTCGCGGGATCGCCATCGACAGCACCAAAAACATTCCACTTTTCCTGCGAGAAATCTGCCGCGGCGGATGTAAACACTAAGCGAAGTGCCGATTCAGCAGACTTGCGAGTTAACGAAACCGTAAACTCATGCAGCACAAAGTTTGAGCGTTTTGGATCACCTCGACCGGGCCCTCTGCCAGGCAAAGAATCATGAGTCAATGCTTCCAATCGGAAGGCTCGAACATTTTTCAGACTGGCCGCAGCTTTGACCGTGTACAAATCTTTGGATGGCGGATCATTGCCGACCAGCAACACGGAGCCGTCGGATTGTTTTTCGTAAGTATCCGTGTTTCCGAGAGACCGAAACTCGTTGATACTTAGTGAATGAGTCTCGACGGCATCAGCACTTGTCAACGTCAGGCCTGATGCCCATTCAGCGATCGACCCATCCAATTTCGCCCTGCGTTGGCTTAGAGCCGATTTCAGCGTTGTCAACTTCTCCGCCATAGTTGCTCGTTCGCGATCTCGCTCGGCATTGGAGATCGGCATAGAGGGGCCCTGAAACGCAATTGACGACGGCTGTTTGGGGTTCGTTCGATCAGCCTCGATCGCCGTGTTATTGAAGAACGCCAGCATGCCGTAATAGTCCGTGACGGTAAATGGATCGTATTTGTGATCATGACACTGCGTGCATTCCATTGTTGACCCCAGCCAAACAGTGGCCGTCGTATTGACGCGATCAATCAGTTGTTCAGCACGAGTTTCCTCCGGCAACGATCCTGCCTCGACATTCGTAGGCGCACATCGATGAAAGCCGGTGGCAATTCGCTGCGATTCGGTGGCGTCCGGCAGAAGATCACCGGCAATTTGTTCGATCGTGAACTGATTGAATGGCATGTCGTCGTTCATCGCCTTAATCACCCAGTCGCGCCACGCCCAATTGTCTCGCAGATCATCGCGCTGAAATCCA
>JANPHT010000228.1:0-4794 GCA_031424595.1 Planctomycetota bacterium | reverse complement strand
TCAAAGAGTTTGAAAAACTGATTCTCCCGGAGCGGCTGGTCCTGGTCACCCAGGCGTTTGACTCGCGATTGCATTATCCGCGATGTCCCTTTGAAGAAAAACGTAGCGAAGCTATTCTGATCGGGCTTTGTGAGCCGTATCGGGAACAATGTGTTCAGGAATTGATTTCCGAGGGGATTCCTGTGCGTATTGGCGGTCGCGGCTGGGAACGATTCCTGGCCAGACATGCTCGGAATTCGCTGTTGAACTTTGAGGGGCTGCAAGTCTTTGGAGATCGATATGCGGACGTTCTCTCCAGAGCGTCGGTGGGACTTGGACTTTTGACGAAGCAGTTTGCGGAGCTGCATACAACTCGCACTCTTGAGATCCCGGCCTGCGGAACAGCCTTGGCCACCGAATCGACAACGGAGATTTCGCAGATATTTTCGGAACAGGAGGCATTGTTCTTTCGCGATCGGAAGGACCTTTCTCGCCGTGTGTCAGACATTCTGTCCGACAAAAAACGCTTGCAGGAAGTGTCGGTCGCCGGACAACGCCGAGTCGAAGCCGGAAACTTCACCAATGAGCGAATCCTCCGAACAGTGTTGCAGCGTGTTGGCGTTCCGTGTCGCGGCGAATCTGAAATCTCCGGTCGGGATCACGTGGCGTTTATCAGTCGTCCCCTGGAGATTGTTGAGCGATTATCGACCTCAGGCCATTCAGAGAATTCAACGGCCACGGAAGGTCCTGTAGAAAAAAACAGTTTGTGTATTGGGTTTTTGGGAGCCGACTGGTGGGGAAGTGACGCGAGGGCACTTTCTGCGGAGCTGCGTGGGCAAGGACACATGTTGATAGATCGTCATTACGAGGATTATTTTCCTACGAAATGGCGAAGTGATTTGATGCGGGGGCTTCGGCGGCTGCTGAGAAGCTGCATGGCGGCAGAGTACAACCGTGCGGTTGAGGAGTTGTTGCAGGTCAAGGCGATGGATTTTCTGCTGGTCTTCAAGGGGATGTTACTGAGCCCGGAGACGCTGCAGAAATTCCGAGCGAATGGGACGAAATGTTATTGTGTGTACCCGGATGTCAGCTATCAGGATCACGGGGCCAACATCTGGGACTGTCTGCCATTGTATGACTGTGTCTTCACAACCAAGTCATTTCATCTGGAGGACGATAGTCTGCATCGACGTGTTCGCCGCCTGGAGTTTGTGCCTCACGGATTTGACCCGGAGGTTCATCGACCGATTCCACTGACCACAAATCTGCATGATTACTATGCGTCGGATTTGTCTTTTGTCGGGGTCTGGACGCCGAAGAAGGAACGCATTCTGTCCGCCTTGGTTGCTGCTTTGCCCGACTTAAGTCTCAAGATCTGGGGGCCATTCTGGGAGCGTGCTGAACCTCTGGTCCGGAGTCGCTGGCAGGGTCGTGCTGCGTATGGCGACGAGCTTGCGGCGATTTGTACCAATGCAAGAATCAACCTTGGATTGCTGAGTGAAGCAGGTGGCGGGACGGTCAAAGGGGATCAGACGACTGCTCGTACCTGGCAGATTCCCGCCTGCGGAGGTTTTATGCTGCATGAAGACACTGCGGAACTGCGAAGAGCCTTTACCGCAGGTGAGCATATTGCGGTATTCGGGAATGAGGATGAGTTGGTTGCTGCGATCCGCAGGTATCTTGGTGATGATGAACTGCGGGCTCGCGTCCGCACTGCCGGGCATCAGCATTGTATGAATTCTGGTTATTCCTATCGAACAGCGTCCGATCGTATTCTGACCTACCATCGTTCAGCGACAGGACAGACATGATTTTGATGTACCATCATGTTTGTCCTCGAGAGCTGATCCCGGATGCACAGGCTCCTCTGGAGGGCTGGAAGTACAACATTGAACCGGCAGCCTTTGAATCGCAGCTCCGGACGCTTGTCTCTCGCGGATATCGCTTCGTCACATTGCAGAACTATCTGGCGTCAATGAAGGAGCCCCTATTTTCATCGCTGGCAACGGTGACGTTTGATGATGGATGGACCGACAATTTTCGATTCGCGTTTCCGATGTTGGCGGCAATGCAGATTCCCGCCACGCTGTTTGTCGTGTCGGGGGAAATGACGGATGTAGCGCGAAGTCGGCGAATGACGGTCGCAGAACTACGTCAGTGCAGTGAATATGGGGTGACCATCGGTGCTCATACACGAACTCATCCAAATCTAGCGCGACTTAAGAACGCGGAGCTGCATTTTGAAATAGCAGGTTCCAAAGTCGATCTGGAAGATCTGCTGGGTTACTCCGTGAATTATCTGGCTTACCCCGGCGGGCGATTTAATCAGCGTGTGGTTGATGTCACGCAGGAGGTCGGGTTTCAGGCGGCCTGTTCCGTGATTTCCTGGGGAATCAATAGCGACGCTTCACGGTTCTGGCTGTATCGCTATGTCTTCAGTGATGAATTGAATCATCTGTCGGATCGTCTGCGACTGAATCGATGGAGCCGCCGTTTGTTGTCCTGGAGGGCAGGGCGGGCGTTGAGGAAAATGCTGGAGGCAGATTGAAAGCAGGGTCGGGTGAATTACGGCGGTTATACCTGACTCGCCAAAGATTGAGGGTTTTGTCATTCTGAGCGATTAGCGAAGAATCTCGCCCACGGGGCAGCGTGGCACGAGATCCTTCGCGGCGCGTTGCAGTGCTCAGGATGACAATAACACGCCGATTTGACCCGCATTGAGTTTTAACCCGACCCCAATGGGGAGGAATTTCCATGAAACGCCTCGCCTCTGGGGGTCTGTTGATTTTGGTCGTGTTTATGAGCCGCGAGGCGCTAGCCGCAGTTGTTTTTCCTGTGTTATCAGACATTTAACGGCGGCTAGCGCCTTGCTGCTCGTTAAGTCAACAATCTGCTCGCGCATTCCGGCTGATTAAGTCAAAAGACCGCTGGCGTCGGGTAATCAAAATTGCTCGATTAATATTTAAATCAGTGCCCCGCCAGCAAACTGCGATTGGTCAGAACATCGCGACGTCCAATGAGGGAACGTTTCAAGACGTATGCTTGCTGCTTGTTGAACTGGGTGGCTATTAATCACAGAGCCTTCGGGATTTTTGCGTAACGCCTCGAGTCATCCCGGTTCCGTAGAGTAGAATCAATCGACAGTCTCATCGCATGGTGCTCTGTCAGGGCTCAAAAAAGGGATTAGGAAACAATCGCCAAATGGCCCGCAGGGTGCTGCCAACTCTTGGTGGCCCCTTTTCTGAGCGACCATTTCTCGTTACATCTTTGGCAGATCGCTCGCCCTCTTTGACGGATAAGTGATTTTAGGAACGATGAGTCAGAATTACTCAACAAGCTCTAGCACATTTAGTTGGCTGCAGCATGCCCTGGAAAAACGCAGTGCTTCCGGGGCGGGAATGGTGGCTGTTGTTGCCTTGGGCTTTCTGGGGTCAGTGCAAATCGTGCCGAACTCGGCTATTGTCTGGACCATCTTTGCCATCATCCTTTATGAATTTCAAAAACGGCTCGATCAGGGAGTGCCGCTGTTGCAGTTGTCCAGCATCATTGCAGTACTGCAATGGTTGATTGGGCCCTCGTTGAACTATTCCAGCAGCATGACGTTTGGTCGTTATTCGATGTACGTGCCGGAATCGCTTTATTTTCAGTTTGCCATCCCTGCGACTTCGTTTTTCGTTGCCGTGATGTTGTTGGTCGGTTCATCGGTCAAGCAAAGAAACCTTTTGCGGGTTGTTGAACGACGCAACTTTTTTGCAATTGGAGTCGTTCTGAATGTTGTAGCCATCGGAGCCACCGTGGCCGCGACGCGTGCAGGCGGAGGAATGCAGTTTTTTCTGCATCTATTGTCCCAGTTAAGATATGTGGGGGCTCTGTACTTCCTGTTTTCTCTGCACCCCTTACGATTGCTGTTTGTAGCGGGATCGTGTTTTGCGCTCCTTTCGAGTTCATTGGGATCCGGTATGTTTCATGACCTGATCCTTTGGCTGGCTATTCTGTTCTGCTATTGGTTTGCTCTGCGCAAATGGGTGTTGGGGATTAAGCTGGTGATTATGACGTTTGCGGCGATAGGGTTGTTTTCGATTCAGGTGATCAAGCAGGAGTATCGTCAGCAATTGAAAAACGGCTTGGATCCCTCGATTGTCAGAATGATGATCGATTATGTGACGCCAGGCGGAAAAGCGTGGGAAACTTCCACATTGTCGCTGGCGATTACTCGATTGAATCAGGGCTGGATTATTTCGGCGATCATGAAACATGTGCCTGAGAATGAGCCGTTTGCAGCAGGGGAAACCGTTAAGGAAGCGGTGCTTGGCTCAATTGCGCCTCGCTTTCTTTGGACCGACAAAAAGACGGCGGGTGGTCGAGTGAGTTTTCGTCGATTTACGGGACTGCAAATTGGGGAAGCGACCTCCATGGGAATCAGTCCGCTGGGGGAAGCCTATGCAAACTTTGGAATCAGGGGCGGAATTGGCTTTATGGTGGTGTTCGGTAGTTTCTTCGCTTTGTTCTATTACGGAACATTGCGATATGCATTAAAGCATCCGACATTTTTGTTCTGGATTCCCTTGATCTTTTATCAGGCGATGAAAGCCGAGACAGAAATTTCTGTAGTCATGAATCAGTTGACCAAGGGTTCCGTCGTTGCATTTGGCGGCTACTATCTGTTGGGGCAAGTACTTCCTGTGAGGTTGAAGAAGTCCGTTCTGGCTGGAGCTGCACCGGCCCAATTATTAAGCAGCCAGACGCCCTCGCTTTCCCGAGTTGGTCCTTCCGCTGTCTCCTACGGCTTGCCGTTAAACGAAAATTTGAGCCGCG